>NZ_JAILFV010000114.1 GCF_024697385.1 Anaerovibrio sp. | reverse complement strand
GAGCTTTAAGATGTCCCCTTCCTCTTTAGGTGGGGGAAAACAAACTACAACAGCTGGCGAGCATATCTCCCAGCTCGTTGAAACGCTAATTGGAAGATTTTTCTTCTAAAGAAGAAAAATTTGAACAATGGCGTTATAAGGCATCCCATGAAGCAGTCTTATTTTATTTGGTTAAAAAGAATTTAGGAATTTTTGCAATGAATAATAAGTTACCGGAAAATATGCAGTACAGCTGTCTGGTAAAGCTCAGGAATGAACACCCCGCATGGCGGCTTTTGGCCTCAGAGCAATGTAGCTTTGTGGCTTCCTTTCTTTATCAGGAATTTATGGTTCAGAATCAGCGGGCAATACCTGAGGACAGGCTGCTGGAGGATTTGAATAATTATATCTATCACCTGCACGATAATGCTGAAGCAGAGGATATTATCAGACCTGCCAAGGATTATCTGGCTTCCTGGACAGATGCCCAGCATTCCTGGCTGAGAAAATTTTACCTGGGGAGGAATACTCCCTATTATGATCTCACTGCAGCAGCACAGCGTGGTCTTCAATGGCTGGCAGGCTTGCACCGAAAAAGCTTTATTGGTACAGAGTCCAGGGTACGCCTTGTGTTCAATCTGATAAGGGAAATTGCCGAGGAGACGAACCGGGATCCTAAGGACAGGATTGAATACCTGAAGGGGCAAAGGGCTGATATAGACCATGAGATAGAGTATCTGGAAAATGGTGGCGTTCCTGCCACGATTGATGATATCCAGGTAAAGGACAGATATATCCATGCAGCGGAGACTGCCAGAAGTATATTGGCTGATTTTCGTGAGGTGGAGGAAAATTTCCGCCGCCTGGAGAGCCATCTCATGGAACAGATTGTTACCTGGAAAAAGGGTAAGGGGGAGCTTTTAGATCAATTTTTCCGGGACAGGGACTACATTCAGAATTCTGAACAGGGCCGCAGCTTTATGGCTTTTTGGGAGTATCTCATGAAGTCCTCATCAGACGGTAAGCTGGATAAAATATTGGAACAGGTCCTTGCCCTTGATGGAATTGATGAAATTGAGCAGCAATACGATATGCGGCATATTCGTCGCCAGTGGTCTGAAGCGGCCAGACAGGTAATGGATACCATAAGCAATCTGTCCAGGCAGCTCTCCAGATATGTGGATGAGGGTGGCCTGGAGCAGGAAAAATATATATATGAGCTTATTAAGGGTATAGAGGATAAAGCCTTGAATATCAAGGACAGAATACCCCGTGATAACGATTTTTGCCGCATGGACCAGACTGCCCCGGCATTCGATTTTGTTATGGACAGGCATATTTATGTTCCCCCGAGAAAACCTGTTATTCATAGCAGTGCGGTTCATAAGGGGACACATGATGGTTCTGTGGAAGCACTGTTTAAGCAGGTATATGTGGACAGAAGGATTTTGGAAAATAACGTAAATGAGCTTCTTAAGGACAGGGATATGGTCACCCTGAATGAGGTGTTGGATAAATATCCGTTAAAAAATGGACTTACAGAGCTTTTGGGATATCTGGTCATAGCCAGCTCTGACAGCCGCAGCTTTGTTGATGGGGAACGGCAGAAGCTGGAGATAGAGAACATTGAAACAAATGATGTTCAGGTAGATATGGACAGGATAGTATTTTATAAAAAAGGGGATGATAAGTGATGGTTGATGATATTGAATATTCAAGGGCACTTATCACTGTGCTGAGGGGTGTCGTGGACAAGAAGGAGCAGCTGGGTATTTGGAATACAATAATGGAAAATCGTCCCCGTATTGAAGAATATATGAGGCAGATAGGCCTAATTTTATATGTGGACACTGCTGCAGGTTATGCTTATGTACGCCAGGATGACAATACAGAGCTGCCACGGCTGGTTCCAAGGCATCAGCTGAGCTATGGCCTGAGTATCCTTCTGGTACAGCTTCGCAAGGCTCTGGGGGATTTTGATGCAGCCAATGGCGACAGTGTGCTGGTCTTATCTCTGGAGGATATAAAGCTGCGTCTGAAGGCCTTTTATCCTGCGGTAACCAATGAAACAAAGTTTGACAACGAAGTAAGCAGAAATGTAAAGAGGGCTGTGGAAATGGGTTTTCTGTCGGAGATTTATGGCCAGACCGATACCTTTGAGGTCAGGGAGCTGATAAGAAACTTTGTGACGGCAGACTGGCTGCAAAAATTTAATGACAGGCTTCAGGACTATATTGATTGCAGTCCTGTTGATGATGAAGACAAAGATGTAATGCCATTATCATTGTAAAGGATATAAAGATGGATTTATTTGATTTTGAACATGACCCGGCAGATATAAAGATGGGCTTTAGGCTCATCAGGCTGGAGGTATATAACTGGGGGACCTTTGACGGAGAAATATGGTCCATGGAGCTGGACGGGGAAACTTCCCTTTTGACAGGTGATGTTGGTTCCGGAAAATCCACACTGGTGGACGCATTGATTACTTTATTGGTGCCTCCCAAAAAGGTGACTTACAACAAGGCGGCAGATGCCAGTGCCAGGGAAAGAAGCCTGAATTCCTATATAAGGGGATATTATGCCCAAAAGCGTTCTGAGGATGGTATTGGCCAGCCTGAGGCTTTGCGTGATCGAAATCAGTACAGTGTCGTACTGGCAGTTTTTGGGGATGAAAATATTGGTGCCAGAGTAACCTTGGCCCAGGTGTTTTGGTATAAGGATGAAACCGGCAGCCCCCAGCGTTTTTATGTATTGGGCGAAAAAACATTGTCCATAGAAAATCATTTCAGCAACTTTGGCAATGATATCCGTTTCCTCAGAAAACGCCTGAGCAATGATACATATATACATATATACGATGATTATCCAAGATATTCAGAGGAATTCCGTCGTCGATTTGGTATTGGCAATCATCATGCCATGGACCTTTTTCAGCAGACAATATCCATGAAAAAGGTGGATGCCCTGACCAGCTTTGTGCGTCAGAACATGTTGGAGCAGCCGGGCACCCAAAATGATGTGCAGCGACTGCTGGAACATTTCCACGATTTGGATACCGCCCACAGTGCAGTGGTACGGGCCAGGAAGCAGGAAGAACAGCTGGTGCCTTTGACAGAAACCGGGGAGAGCTATTTTGACCTCCATGGTCGTCAGGTGGTGCTGGAGGAAATGGAAACAGCGCTTAATGTATGGTTCGCATCAAAAGACAAGGCTCTCCGTGAAAAAACATTGCTGGACCTTAAGGCAAATCTGGCGGAGGTTAAGGCGGAACACAGGGCTGTTATGGACGATAAACAGCAAAACGAAGAAAGCATTGAAAATGTTCAAAGGCAGTTGTATCAAAATGGTGGAGATAAGGTATCTGTCATTGAGGAAAAAATCGCCAATGCCGGTAAGGAGCTGGATGCACGCAACAAACAAAGACAGCAATATGCTGAGGCGGCCAATGAGCTGCAGCTTGCTGTTCCGGATAATCAGGCAGCTTTTGATAAAAATAACACAAGTCTATCTGAACTCAATGAATTTGAAAAAAATCATGAGGCTGAATTGGCTGAAGCCAGAAGTGAAAATGACAGTGAATTGAAGGCATTGCAAAATTCCATCAGTATGCTGCAAAGGGAGCTGGAATCCCTGAGGTCCAGAAAATCCAGTATATCTGCGGAATATATTGAGCTCAGAAAACAGATTTGTCAGGACCTTGATCTGGCAGAGGGAGAACTGCCCTTCGCAGGTGAACTCATGCAGGTAATGGAAGGTGAGGAAGAATGGGAAGGTGCTATTGAACGATTGCTTCACGGCTTTGGAATGTCACTGCTGGTGCCCAAATTCCATTATGGTGAAATAATTCAGTGGATGGAACAGCACAGTGTAAAAAGGCGTATAGTTTATTACTGCTGCGAGGAATATGTAGAGCCGACCAATTTTTCTGATTTGCCGGAAGCTGCTGCATGCACCAAGCTGGAAATCCGCCAGGATTCTCCCTTTACTAATTGGGTGATGCGTGAACTGGCGCAAAGATTCAGTCATGTCTGTTGCGAGAATCAGCGGGAATTTCAGCAGGAAAAATATGCCATAACCAGGAAGGGTCAGATCAAGACCCAGGGCAAACGCCATGAAAAGGATGACCGCTTTGGGCTGGATGACCGGCGCCGCTATGTTCTTGGCTTTTCCAATCTCAAAAAAATACAGGCCCTGGAGCTGGAGGTCGAAAATCTTGAGGAAGCGGTCCGGGAAGCAAATAAAATGGATGGTCGGCTGAAGCGTCAGATAAGTCAGTCCCGCAAAAAACAGCTGGCTGTGAACAGCCTGCTGCATTATCAGGATTTTTCCCTCATTGACAGTATTTCCATGGAAAACAGCCTGGAGGAATATAAAAGGAAATTAAAGGAGCTCCAGGAAGAAAATATCCTATATACAAAGCTGGAAAAGGAGCTTGGTGAGCTAAAAACCCTTCGCAAGGACCTGGATTTGCGCCTGCAGAGAATAGTGGTAGCCCTCAACAATATCAATTACAATATCAAGGTTCATTCCCAGGGAATTAAGGCTGATGAAGATCAGTTGGCTGATATTCCGGAAGAGATAAAGGCAGCTGTGTTGCCGAGAATTTCAGAAAGAGCGGCCCAGGTATTTGGGGACACACCAATAACCCTGGATAATCAGGTAAAATCCAGGGAAATCCTCAGGGAAAATATCCGTCATGAGCGGGAGATACTTGTTCGCGCCAAGGAAGAAAAGGGGCAGCAGCTTGTGGTCATGATGCAGCGGTTTAAGGCTTCTTTCCCGGAGCTGGGGGATGAGCTTATTGCTTCGTCTGACTCACTGAATGATTATCGGCAGCTGCTTTCCAGGCTGCAGATGGATTCCTTGCCGAGATTTGAGGAAAAATTCCGCATTCTGCTCAGGGAAAATACCATAAACAGAATGGCGTTGTTCCAGGAAAAATTAAATACTGAATGTGATGAAATCAGGGAAAGAATCGAAATGATCAACAAATCCCTGGCAACCATTGATTACAGTGAAGGCCGTTATATTCAAATTGAATGTGATAATGTGGCTGATAATGATATCAAGGACTTCAGACGGCAACTGAAACATTGTATCAGTGGTTTTTCTGACGAAGCCGGTGAGGGTGTATATTCCGAGGAACAATTCAGGCAGATTGAAGGGATTATTCAGAGGTTCAGAGGTCGTCCTGAATGTGCGGAAATAGACAAAAGATGGACCGGTCGTGTCACTGATGTACGAAACTGGTTCAGCTTTGCCGCATCTGAGCGTTGGCGCGATACTGATGAGGAATATGAGCACTATACTGATTCCGGCGGCAAGTCAGGAGGACAAAAGGAAAAGCTGGCATATACCATCCTGGCAGCCAGCCTGGTATATAATTTTGGCCTGGAAGCAAAACATAAGGCCATAAATACCTTCAGATTTGTGGTGATAGATGAAGCCTTTCTGAAAAGCTCTGATGAGTCTGCACGATTTGGGCTGGAGCTTTTCCGGAAGTTGGATTTACAGCTTTTGGTTGTAACACCTTTATTGAAAATCGGTACAATAGAGCCTTATGTATCCCATGTGGGCTTTGTGTATCAGGATGACCAGAAGCACAGGTCCTATCTGCGCAATTTGACCATCAAACAGCTTGAAAAAGAGCGTCAGAAATTCAGGGAATAGCATTTTTAGAGGCATTGCAGGGTGACAGGCAATGCCTCCTTTTGGGTGTATATGATGTTGGCTTGCAATAATATTTGCATATAGAGTTAGTTCGAAAGCAGGAAGGTCATGGGAAATTTCTGCCAGAGCATGAAGATGCAAGCTAGATACCTATTACCCTTGTTATAACGCCATTGTTCAAATTTTTCTTCTTTAGAAGAAAAATCTTCCAATTAGCGTTTCAACGAGCTGGGAGATATGCTCGCCAGCTGTTGTAGTTTGTTTTCCCCCACCTAAAGAGGAAGGGGACATCTTAAAGC
>NZ_JAILFV010000111.1 GCF_024697385.1 Anaerovibrio sp. | reverse complement strand
GCTTTAAGATGTCCCCTTCCTCTTTAGGTGGGGGAAAACAAACTACAACAGCTGGCGAGCATATCTCCCAGCTCGTTGAAACGCTAATTGGAAGATTTTTCTTCTAAAGAAGAAAAATTTGAACAATGGCGTTATAATAGCGTGAGAATTTTTAGTTATTTTCACGCTATTTTTATTGACGAAGGTTATAATTTATGGTAGCATATCTAAATGTAGGCGCTATAACTATGCGCTTTTCCCAACCGCACAATGAGGTCATAAAACAGCTTGTGCTGTACCGTAATTGGCGAGTATATTAGCAGGGAGGTGTAAATGAATGTACGCAATTATCAAGACTGGTGGAAAGCAGTATAAGGTCGCTGAGGGTGATGTTATTACTGTCGAGAAGCTTGAAGCTGCTGAGGGCGATGTTGTTACCTTTGATCAGGTTCTGACTGTAGTAAAGGACAGCGAGGTCGTTGTTGGCAAGCCGGTTGTTGAAGGTGCGAAGGTTACTGCTAAGGTAGAGACTCAGGGCAAGGACAAGAAAATATTAGTTTTCAAGTACAAGGCTAAGTCAAATTATCGTAAGCGTCAGGGCCATCGTCAGCCATTCACTAAGGTTGTTATCGAGAAGATCGAGGCTTAAGAAGCATGACAATTATTCTGTTAATCGTTATATTAGTGATTATTGTTGTTGGTTTTTTTCTGGTAAAACGATGCAGACAGAGGGTGAACAGGGGTATAGAGATTTCTGTTTACCGTAATAAAGAGGGCAGAATGTATGGCTACAGTATTACCGGTCACCATGGTGAGTATGGTAGCGATATAGTTTGTGCCGGGGTTTCGGTACTGGCACAGACAACCCTGAAGGGTTTAGGTGAGCACTTCATGCGCTTGAACAATATTTCAGAAGATACTTCTGAGGAATTATCTGAGTATTTGAAGTATAAGGTTGCGCCAGGTGACTTACAGGTGAGACTCATGGGAGCCCCCGATAATATAACTGATGCACTATTAGAGACAATGCTCATTGGATTGTACGATATTTATGAAAATTGTATTCAAGAGAATGATCTCGATGGGGTGCATATTTATGAGATTCAACAAGATCAGGAGGTGTAATTCTAATGTTCACTTTTGATTTACAGCTTTTTGCACATAAGAAAGGTGTATCCAGTACCCGTAATGGTCGTGACAGTGAGTCCAAGAGACTTGGTGTTAAGGAGCAGGCTGGCACCGTTGTGACTGCAGGTAGCATTATTGTGCGTCAGCGTGGTACTCATTTTCATCCTGGAACTAATGTAGGCATTGGTAAGGATGATACCTTGTTTGCAAAGATTGATGGTCGTGTTGCGTTTGAGCGTAAGGGCCGTTATAACCGTCAGGTTAGCGTATATGCAGTTGACGAAGTTGCTATGTAATCAGCAAAAATACCTGCGTCTTATGTAGACGCAGGTATATTTTATTATTTTATGTATATTATAGTAGTGTATAAAAAGCTGGCATTGGGTGACAATACCAGCTTTTTATACATCACTTGAGTCAGTTTTACAGGAGGGACTTATGCAGTTTATCGACAGGACTACAATAAAGGTAATTGCCGGTAATGGTGGTAATGGCAAGTCTGCTTTTCGCCGTGAAAAATTTGTTGCCAAGGGAGGCCCATCCGGTGGGGATGGCGGCCGAGGCGCAGATATTGTATTTGTTGTAGACAATAACATGAATACTTTGCTGGATTTTCGGTATCATCGAAAATTTCAGGGTAAAAACGGCGAAAATGGAGATATTAAAAATCAATATGGACATAATGCTCCTCCTTGTATTGTAAAGGTACCACAGGGTACTTTGGTAAAGGATGCTGATACCGGTGAAATATTGGCCGACCTAGTGGAAGTAGGGCAGGAGGAAGTCATTGCCAAAGGCGGTCGAGGTGGTCGTGGCAATGCCAAGTTTGCCAATAGTGCCAACAGGGCCCCCACTTTTGCTGAATTGGGTGAGCCAGGGGAAGAACGAAATCTTCTTTTGGAGCTGAAGCTATTGGCTGATGTGGGACTTGTGGGATATCCCAGCGTGGGTAAATCCAGCTTGGTAGCCAGTGTATCTGCAGCCAGACCGGAGATTGCCGATTACCACTTTACGACTATAACCCCGGTCCTTGGGGTGGTAAATGTTGGGGATATAGGTGATGAGAAAACCTTTGTAATGGCGGATATTCCCGGATTGATTGATGGAGCAGCTGAGGGTGTGGGTTTGGGTCATGATTTCCTGCGACATGTGGAGCGCACCAGGGTAATAATTCACATTGTTGATGCTTCAGGGGTAGAAGGACGCGATCCTGTAGATGATTATTACAAGATTAACAAGGAACTGAAATTATATAGTGAAAAAATTGCCCGTCGCCCGCAAATTTTGGCTGCCAACAAAATGGACCTTCCGGGGGCAGCTGAAAACTATGTTCGTCTCCAGGAACTGGCCAAAAAGGAGGGGATAGAGATATTCCCAATTTCCGCAGCTACCAGACAGGGGACCCAGGAGCTTATCAATCGGGTTGCCCAGGTTTTGGATGAATATGTGGAGGAGCCTGATGTGGAGGAAGGCATAAAGGTATATAATGCCAAGGAGGAAGATCCTGATCAGGTTACCATCACCCGTAATGATCGGGGTGATTTTATTGTCAGCAGTAAATCACTGGATAAACTGGTAGCAATGACCAATTTCGGCAACGATGAGGCCATCAGAAGGTTTCAGTATATATGGCGCATCAAGGGGATTGACAAAAAGCTGATAGAGCGCGGTATAAAAGAAGGAAATACCGTTAGAATAGGCGAAATGGAATTTGAATATCGCGATTAAGGAGTAAATATATGATAAGAAATACCCTGACGGGGAAACAGAAAAGGTTTTTACGATCCATGGGAATGACCATGGACCCGGTGGTAATGATTGGCAAGGAAGGAATTACGCCGGCGCTTGTTCAATCAGCAGCAGAAGCAATAAAAAAGCGCGAGCTGATCAAGGTCCGTGTCCTGCAAAATTGTCTTGATACTCCTGAAAATGCCATAACCATGCTGGCTGAGCGTACAGATGCAGATCTGGTTCAGCTGATAGGCAGAAATGGTCTATTGTTTAAGCGTAATTTTGAAACACCTAAAATTGAACTGCCTAAATAGTATTTACTTAAAAAGGGGATTGTGGTATGGAGACTCGTGAGCATATCAAAGATGCCAAGCGTGTTGTTGTCAAGGTAGGTACCAGTACACTGTTATATGATAATGGCAGGCTCAATCTCTTTGGCATAGAAAAATTAGTGCGTGAACTGGCTGATTTGGCAAATCAGGGACGGGAGATAATTCTTGTATCCTCAGGAGCAATTGGGGCCGGTGTTGTTCGCATGGGACTGGATAAGCGGCCAAGTGGGGTCAAGGAAAAACAAGCCCTGGCTGCAGTCGGTCAGGGAATGCTGATGCACATTTATGACAAGCTGTTTGCGGAATATGGACAAATAGCCGGACAGGTACTGCTGACCAGGGATAATTATGTGCAGCATAAGCAATATACCAATTCCAGAAATACACTGCTTGCCATGCTGAAAATGGGAGTTTTGCCAATAATAAATGAGAATGATGCAGTAGCTGTAGATGAAGTAAAGATTGGTGATAATGACAATCTCTCTGCTATGGTAGCGGCTCTGATAGATGCGGATGTGCTGATTATATTGTCGGACATCGATGGGCTATATACCGGTAATCCACAAAAAGAAGCTGACGCCAGACTGATTCCTGAAGTCAGGGAAATAACACCTCATATTGAGGAAATAGCCGGTGGAGCCGGGTCGTCCATGGGAACAGGCGGGATGGCTACAAAGATTGAGGCTGCAAAGATTGCTACCGCAGCAGGAACTACCATGTTAATTGCTTCAGGGACTGAGGACAATGTACTTAGAAGGATTATCAATGGTGAGATGATAGGTACGGTGTTTTCACCAAAGGAGTCACATCTTAAATCAAGAAAAAGCTGGCTGGCTTTTGGTAAAAGGATAAGTGGTGACATCGTTGTGGATGATGGCTGTGTAAGGGCCTTGAAAAATGGTTCAAGCCTTTTGGCAGCAGGAATCAGGAATACTGAAGGAGAATATGGTAAGGGTGATACGGTGCGCATAATGACAGAGAAGTACCAGGAAATTGCCCGTGGAGTGATTAATTATGATTCTTCTGACATATGCAAAATAATGGGGATGCGTACTGAGGAGTTCAGAAATATTGTCAAGAATAACGAATCCGATGAAGTAATTCATAGGGACAATATGGTGCTTATGATTTAATGTTTGGCAGGAGGTAATGGCCTTGGGTTTGCAGGAAATGATGCTTGAAAAGGGAAGGGCTGCCAATATAGCTGCTGATGCTATGGCGATAGTATCCACGAAGGTAAAGAATGAGGCACTAAATAAAATGGCAGATGCGTTAGAGGAAAACAGCACTATTATCCTTGACGCAAATAAAGCTGATATTGACGCTGCCAGAAAAAAAGGTGTCAAAAAATCATATATTGACCGGCTCATGCTCGATGAAAAGCGTATTGCTGGTATGGCTGATGGCTTGAGACAGGCGGCGGCCCTGCCTGATCCTGTGGGAGAGGAAGACTACGGGACAATGCGCCCTAATGGGTTGGAAATCCGTCGTATAAGGGTGCCGTTAGGGGTAGTTGGAATAATATATGAGGCTCGGCCAAACGTTACATCCGATGCAGCAGGACTGTGTATTAAGTCAGGAAATGCCGTAATATTGCGTGGAGGTTCCGAAGCCATTAATTCAAATAAGGCGATTATCGGACTGTTACAGGAAGCGGCTTATGCTTCTGGCATACCGGAAGGGGCCATTCAACTGGTTGAGGTTACTGACAGGGAAGCTGTACAGGTTATGTTGCGGATGAATCAATATCTGGATGTCATCATTCCGAGGGGCGGTGCAGGATTAATAAAAACTGTGGTTGAAAACAGCTCCGTACCTGTAATTGAAACAGGTACAGGAGTATGTCATACCTTCGTGGATGAATCTGCTGATATATCCATGGCAGTAAATATCGCTGTCAATGCCAAGACAAGTCGTCCGTCAGTGTGCAATGCCATGGAGACCTTGTTGGTTCATAAGGCTGCAGCCAGAGAGTTTTTGCCACGGCTGGCAGCTGTTATGAAGGACAAGGAATGTGAACTGAGGGGCTGTCAGCGTTCCAGGGAAATTGTTCCTGATATGCTGATGGCATCAGAAGAGGATTGGAGTACAGAATATGGTGATCTCATCCTGTCTGTAAAGGTAGTGGACGATGTCAATGAGGCTATTGCCCATATTAACCGGTATAACACCGGCCATTCAGAAGCCATTGTTACAAATAGCCTGAAAAATGCCCGTATTTTCCAAAGACGGGTTAATGCAGCTGCGGTGTATATTAATGCCTCGACAAGATTTACTGATGGATGTGAATTTGGCTTCGGGGCGGAAATCGGTATCAGTACACAAAAGCTGCATGCAAGAGGACCTATGGGGCTTACAGCACTAACCAGTACAAAATATCTTATTGACGGAGATGGACAGATTCGTTGATTGACTTAATAAAGGGCTATGTCAGGACTATTATGCAGTATGCGGCTGACCCAAAGGGCCGGCATGATATAATAGATTATGTTCGGGCACTATTTATAATAGGTTTTATTTGTGTAATAGTCATTTTTTTGGTAAGTTTATTATGATACATGTGTTGAATGCTTTTAAAGACGATTGAGAAGCAGATATTTTTATCAGTTATAGGGGCATTGATATGGGAGATAAAAAGCGTGTTGGCATCATGGGCGGAACCTTTGATCCTATTCATGTAGGACATTTAATGACAGCTGAGGCAGTGCGTGATGAATACAATCTGGATAAAGTTATTTTTATTCCGGCAGCGGTACCACCACATAAGCAGCAGCAAAGTGTAACCATGGCCAAGCACAGATATGTTATGACAGTGCTGGCCACCTGCTCCAACGAGAATTTTGAGGTATCGGATATCGAGATGAGCCGTTCTGGGCCATCATATACCATTGATACCATATCTCAGCTAATTACCCAATACGGTAATGACACAGAGTTTTATTTTATTACAGGTGCCGATGCCATACAGGAAATTCATACCTGGGACCGCATAGATGAGCTGCTGAGGATGTGTCATTTCATAGGAGCATCCCGTCAGGGCTGTGTGCCTGATGTAAATCAGATAAAGGAATCCTTTGGGGAGCTGGGCAAACAAAAGATACACCGGTTGGAAACCCCTGAGTTGGAGATCTCTTCAACAGACATCCGCAAAAGGGTAAAAAAAGGCTATTCAATAAAGTATATTGTTCCTGCTGCAGTTGAGCAGTACATATACAAGCAAGGCCTATATAAAGATTAAAGACCATAAAATGGGGATATCGTTTTACGGTGTCCTCTTTGTGATGTGAATTATTATGATGAATATTGATGAAATGAAACAAAAGCTGCAGTCCAGACTGAAGCCATCAAGGTATCAGCATTCAGTCGGTGTGGCTGAAACCTCTGTTTTTCTGGCAGCCCGGTTTGGGGTGGATAGTAAAAAGGCAGAAATTGCCGGCTTACTACATGACTGTGCCCGGCAGTATCCCAATGAACAGTTGATTAACGAGGCAGACAAAAGGAATATTTCCTACGGGATGGTGGAGAAAACCATGCCACTGCTACTGCATGGATATGTAGGAGCAAAGCTGATACAGGAAGAATATGGAGTAGATGATCCTGAAATTTCTCAGGCAATATATCGTCATACTGTCGGAGGCCCGGGAATGACTGATTTGGATAAGATTATCTATTTTGCTGATATGATTGAGCCTTCAAGGGATTATCCGGGAGTCAATGAGCTAAGGCTTTTATCCCGGGAGGGCAGCCTGGATGAAATGGTGCTGGCAGGATTGACACAATCAATTGTATTTGTGCTGAAAAAAAACCATCTGGTGCATCCTGATACTGTTATTGCCAGAAATGAATTGTTATTAAGGATCCGGAATACAGAAAATGAAGAAAAAGCCTTATAGTGAAACGCGTACAAGAATTGAACAAAAGAAATCACAGATGCGAAAAAAACGCAATATAAAAATTGTAAGGGTCTTTTTTGCGTTGTTGTTGTGCACCGTGATTATGCTGGGAATAGGCTGGGCTTCAGTAAAGCTGTATAATTGGGGTAGTCAGACCTTTGATACATATATGGCAATATATGATGGCTACAAGCAGAGAAAGGCACTGAGGGAAGCAAGCTTTGATCCAAGGTTCGACGGATATACCAACATATTGATGGTGGGACTGGATACCGGTCGGGAGGATACCGGACAGCAGGCTGATTCAATTATATTGTTGAGTTTCAAGCATGACAGTGGTGAAGTCAGATTTGTGACCATACCACGGTATACCATGGTGAATATTCAGGGACGCCCAACGCCGGAGCCTTTGAATAACGCCTTTTATTACGGTGGGATACCACTTATGGAAGAAACGGTTTCCAAGCTGCTCAATGTAACCATTCATCATTATGTGGTCATTGATACTGAAGCAGTGGCTGAAATTGTTGATGTGATAGGTGGCATAGATATATATGTTGATAACGACCTGAATTATGATGACCCTGATGGTGATTTATACATACACATTCCTAAGGGTATTCAGCATATGGAAGGGGATATGGCCCAGAAGTATCTGAGATTTTCCAGTGACGATCTGGGGGCATATGGAAGAAGCCTGCGTCAGCAGAAGTTCCTGAAGGCTTTTCATGAAAAGCTGCTTACCCCTGAGATGATGGCAAAAATCCCGGAGCTGGTGGAGGTATGTGACAGGCGAATAAAATCAAGTATAGAAGCCTTTGATTCAGGGCACTTTGCCAGACTTATAGGAAATATGCAGGATACACGGCCTAAGGTTATTCTGCTTCCGGGGGAGTTTGCCAGTGACGGAAGCTGGAAGTGTGATCAGGTCAAGACCACCCAAATGGTGGAAGAGCTGTTCCCTTTGGAGCAAACAGATAGTAAAAGTGAATAAGCTAGTTTTTACAGGAGGAATTAATTTGTACAAAAACTCATTGGACTTGGCAAATGCAATAGCCAAGGCAGCAGATGATAAAAAAGCCCGTGATGTTGTCATCATGAATATGACAGAGCTGACACCTACTACTGATTATTTTGTGGTGTGCTCAGCAGGAAGTACCACCCAGGTAAAAGCAATTTCAGATAATATTGAGGAAAAGCTCCGGGAAGCGGGGCATGAAATGCTGCATCGTGAAGGGTACAGGGAGGCAGAATGGGTGTTGCTGGATTACGGTGATTGCGTAGCGCATATATTCCTGCAGGAAAGCCGTGAATTCTATTCATTGGAAAGCTTGTGGGCAGATGCCGATTTAACTGTTTATGAGGAATAATATGGAAAGAGCAACAAAAAAATACGGTCCCAGTACTGTGGCTACATTGAAGGTAGTGAGAGAATCCGAGCTGGGGGTTTTTCTGGATGCAGAAACCGGCAATACCAATGATGATATTCTGCTGCACAAAACTCAGCAGACCGGTGAGGTAAAAATTGGTGATTCAGTAAAGGTGTTTTTGTATCTTGACCCAAAGAGACGCCTCACTGCAAGCATGCGAGTTCCCAAAATGCGTGAAGGGCAGATTGCAAGACTCAAGGTGATCAACGTGTCCAAGGACGGGGCATTTTTGGATGTAGGGGCTGAGCGTGGTATTTTCATGCCTTATGCCGGCATGCGTGGTAATCTCCAGGTCGGTGAGGTGGTATGGGCCAAGCTGTATACCGATAAATCAGGTCGCCTGGCAGTTACCATGAAGGTCGAGGACGAAATACGCAGAGCTTCAGTAAAGGCAGAGCATGTCAAAAAAGGGCAGACTATAACAGGCTCGATTTATAATATTACTGACAGTGGCATTTTTATGCTTACAGAGGAAAGATACATAGCATTTATTCCTCACAAGGAGGCTCCTTATCGGCCTAGAGTTGGGGAGGAAATCACAGCCAGGGTAACATACATTCGTGATGATGGGCGGCTTAATGCTTCCCTGAGGGAAGCAAAGGTCAAGGCCATGGAAACAGATTCAGAAAAGCTGTTGATGTTTCTTCAGACGCATGATGGACGGATGCCCTATTCTGATACCAGCTCACCTGAGCTTATCAAGGGGAAATTCGGTATAAGCAAGGCTGCTTTTAAAAGAGCACTTGGGCATTTGCTCAAGGATGGAATGATTGAAGAAAAGGATGGTTGGACTTTTTTGAAATAATGAAGTTTTTTCTGTTGGTAAAGAAGGAATTAATGTAATGATAACGAATATTATGGTAGATACCAAATTTATGTGTATTTTGTGTTTGTTATCGAAAGAGAAAATAATGGTTCCTTATGATTTATAAGTAAGGGAATAGATAAAAATGGGGGCGATTGAATGGCAGTAGAAGAGAAGAAGGGTATTCTGTTAGAGACTGGTACTAACGAGTTTGAAATTGTTGAATTCAATATTGGTGATGTAAATTATGGTATTAATGTAGCTAAGGTTCGTGAGGTTATTACCCGCACTCCGGTTACAGAGATGCCTCAGGCACATCCATATATCGATGGCTTGTTCACCTTGCGTGGCAAGGCAATTCCTCTGGTAAATCTGCCTCGGTGCCTCAATCTTCAGACTACAGAAGAACCAAAAAATATAATTGTTACTGAAATAAATAATTATGATATCGGATTCCTTGTTGATAGTGTTTCCCGAATATATCGTATTTCCTGGAAGAACATGGAACCGGCACCTGAGGTTGGCGATCAGTCCAGGGTAGTTGGTATCATTAAGATGGAGGAAAAGATCATTCTCCTCTTGGATTTTGAGACGATTATTGCCGAGATTAATCCTGAAATTAATCAGAAGCTCACAACCTTTGAGGAAGCATCTGTTGATGTTAAGGCCAGAAGAAGCAATGTACATGTTGTTTGTGCAGAGGATTCACCGTTGTTGCGTGAACTTTTGGTATCCACCCTTCATGAATCCGGCTACAGATTTGTTCGTGACTTCAATAATGGTCAGGATGCCTGGAACTTCCTGTCCAATATCGATAAGAATATACCTGTTGAGGATCAGGTCAGGGTTATCATTTCAGATATTGAGATGCCACAGATGGATGGACATCGCCTGTTGAAGCTGGTTCGTGAAGATCAGCGTTATGCAGAAACTCCATTTATCCTGTTCTCATCCCTTATCAGTGAGGAAATGCGCCGTAAGGGTGAACAGCTTGGAGCTAATGGACAGATTTCCAAGCCTGAGATTAATCAGCTGATTGGTTTGCTGGATGAATTGATTTTCAAAGGAAAAAAATAACTACCAAAAAAAGGATGTGATGCGTCACATCCTTTTTATATGTGCAAATTTAGCAGAGGTACAGAATATTTTATTCCATCACATTCCTATATGGCAATTATTGATCCTTTTGTTATGATATCTGCATCCCGGAGATTATACAGCTCATCGAAAAGCTGCATATGGAATGTTCCCGGACCCCCTGTTTTTTTGTCGGCAAGCTCCCCGGCAAGTCCAAAGCTCACAGCCGCCAATAGTGCTGCATGAATAGGCTGGCCAACAGACATATATGCTGCGGTGAGGGCATTCAGCATGCAGCCGGTACCGGTAATATTCCCCAGCATGGGAACACCATTGTCAGTGAGATATGAGGTACTGCCATCTGTCATGAAATCTATCGGACCGCTTACAAGAAATACAGTGTTGTATTTCCTGGCCCAGCTACTCAGTACTTTTGCGTATTCAGGCGCATTGTCCATGGTTATTAGTTCATTTTTATTGGCTTCAACTCCGGAGCTGTGGCAATCAATATCACATATAGCCAAAATTTCAGATATGTTGCCCTTGATGATTCTGGGAAGGTGGTCCGGGATGAAATCCAGAACGAATTTTTTTCTTAGGCTGCTGCATGCCGTTCCCACCACATCAATTATTATAGGAATGTCATTTTTATTGGCAGCGGTGGCAGCTCGCTTTATGGCTGTCAGCCTGTCCCTGGTTATTGATCCAAGATTAAGGCACAGTGCTGCAGCAGACGAAGTTATTTCAGCAACCTCATCCGGGTGTTCTGCCATCATGGGACGGGCTCCCACACTTAATATGATATTGGCACAGTCATTTATGGATATTGGATTTGTTATGCAGTGAATAAGGGGCCGTAATTGCATAGTCTGTTCACGCAATGCCAGCAGCTCATTACTTAATTGCTTGTTAATCATAGGATTTGGCTCCTAATTTTTTTTGTATTTCAGACAGCGTATTGCTGTGCTTGAGGGCTGTAAGGAATATAAAGGCAATAGATCCACCGATAAGGGTCCCCATGATAAAGGATGGTACATAGAACATCCAGGTAAGCCCGCTACGACCCATCAGCAGTGCCATGACCGGATAGGAAACGATAGCGCCTATGATACCGGTCCCAATAATTTCACCCAGGACAGCAGCTATCAGCTTGCCCTTGGAAATCCTGTAAAGTACCCCGGAAAGGGTTGCACCAAATATGGCTCCAGTTAAGGCCAACGGAGGAATGCCCATTAAGACCATTCTTATAATTCCAATTATAAAGGCACAGGTAAACGCCTGGAAAGGTCCAAGCATTACGGCGCAGACTATGTTGATCAGGTGTGCCATCGGGCACATGCCTTCAATGCGGAGAATTGGCGATATGACCACACCAATTCCAATCATCATGGCCATGAAAACCAATCTGAGAATTTTTTGATGATTTGACATAAAAAAACTTCACTCCTTCAGCTAATTTACCGTGACAGGCCAGCTAAAGCCAGTGAAGTTTATATGACATAATTTGACACTCCTACAGCTACAACCTGCCAGGCAGTCGGTCGAGGCTCAAAAGCCTCCTCTCAACCCGAAACACGGGGTCCCTCGCTATAGATATGTCTTTTTTGAATCGAAGGCGCTCCCCAACGATTCAGCCAAAATGCAGGAATTTCCATAGCATGGATAATAACAGCACAATGACAAGTATAGTTTAGAAAAATTAAGGTGTCTTGTCAATAGAACAAGTATATATTGAGCTGTTTTTGTTTGCTTTTAGCTTATTTAAAGCTTAATGGGTGAGCTTTTTTAATTTTTTAAAAAAGGTGTTGAACAATTTCTTTAAGTCTTTTTGAGGATTTTCCATGTTCACATACTTTTGTTCCTCGTATTCATAAATGGTCCTGTTATTTGTATTGTCCTTTACGATACAGTGCAGCTTGACTACCTGATAATTGATGTCCACTGCCGGTTCCCTTACCGGAATGGCTACACCTCCCGAAAAACCCCAATGGCGGTTACACCAATAAGGTGATCCCATAACTACCACAGAGGTGCGTTCAGGATAATGTACGGTTTCCGGCTCAAATTTATCGATGGATACGGTGACAATCGCATCTGTCTGGTAAGTATAGGGAACATCAACAAAAACCTCCAGCTTGGATTCCTTGGAGGATTCCTTCAGCTGATCACGGGCATTCATTTCCAGCACATTGCTGCCAAGCGTTACCTTGGTCAAATCCAAATCATTCAGATATATGGAATGTATAGTCTTGAAATCAAAGGTCTTGTCAGCCCATACAATAGGCTCGGCTTGAACAACAGGAGAACACAGAAGACATAAAGACAAAAAGAAGGCACTGAAAAAAATTGACAATAATCTTCGCATGACAATCATCTCCTTTGGAGATAATTATATCACATAAGTCAGGGAAAGAAATTAGAAGAAAATTAAGAATGGTGGGGACAGAGTATTATTAGCACATAATACTTTGTCATAAAATGTTATAGTATAAATACAGTATCCTTGTGCTAGAATTAAAACATAAATGGTCAGTGAAATGGCGGTATTACTATTCCTTGTGTGCCTTTTAGTTAGTACCTTTGTCCTCCCTGTTCATTAAGCACACGATAGCAGTTATTATCAAAGTGGATGTGATGACCGCAGGCTATTGTTCTTTCAGTTAAAATGGTTAGCTTTGTAGTATTTGTATGGTTAAGATTAACAACGGTGTTCCTGCCACCATCAGAATAGTAATGACTGGCTTTAGACAACAGTTAACTTGTCATAATATAGCCTTTTCCATTTTCATGTAGCTTGCAATGGGACATTATCATAAATGATTTATACTTTTTTTATATATACCAGAAAACATCTTGACTTCATATGACAAATTATGTAAAATAGTTCAAGTGAGGCCTTGTATAGCCGCTTCCATTAGCCCCGGAGGCATATACTGGTTTACATTGATGTTATGAAAATAATTTAGACTATTTATATGGGAGGGATATATCGCATGAAGACAACGTTTATGGCAAATGCTCAGAATGTAGAGCGTAAATGGTATGTTGTAGACGCTGAAGGTCAGACTGTAGGTAGATTAGCTTCTGAAGTCGCAAAAGTTCTTCGCGGTAAACATAAACCAACCTTTACTCCACATGTTGATACCGGAGATTTCGTTATCGTAATCAATGCGGAGAAGGCTGTATTCACTGGTAAAAAATTAACTGACAAGATTTATTTCCGTCATTCCGGATACACTGGCGGTACTACATTTACTCCAGCCGGTCAGATGATGGATAAGTTCCCAACTCGTGTTATTGAGCACGCTGTCCGTGGCATGCTTCCACACAATCGTCTTGGTGAACAGATGTATAGAAAACTCAATGTTTATGCCGGTTCTGAGCATCCACATGCTGCACAGCAGCCTGAAGAGCTCAAACTGAGCATTCGCTAATACTTGGAAGGAGGAACATATAAATGGCATTAGTTAGCTACTACGGCACAGGCCGCAGAAAGTCTTCCATTGCAAGAGTTCGTCTTGTTCCAGGTGAAGGCAAGGTTACTATTAACGGTCGTGCAATGGATGAATATTTTGGTCTTAAGACTCTTGAGCTTATCGTGAGACAGCCTCTTGAGCTTACTGAGACTGTTGATAAGTATGATGTAATTGCTGATGTAAAGGGCGGCGGTGCTTCCGGTCAGGCAGGTGCTATCCGTCATGGCATCACCCGTGCTCTTATGGTTCTTGATGGCGAGCTTCGTCCTGCACTGAAGAAGGCTGGATTCGTTACTCGTGATCCTCGTGAGAAGGAACGCCGTAAGTATGGTCTCAAGAAGGCCCGTAAGGCATCCCAGTTCTCCAAGAGATAATTATATATTATCGGTATTTAAACCCTGCAGAATTTCTGCAGGGTTTTTTGATTCTCCATAGGTGATTGCCTGTTACATTATGAAAAAATTGACACAAAATTCAGAAAAATATTTCAATATTTTAAATTTTATGAGATAATATACCTATACTTTTATACCTTTATCAGGTAAATCGGAAGAGGGGGGTTATATGATTACTTTTTTATGTGCACTTGCTGCACTGATCCTGGGGTATTTTATCTATGGCAAAATTGTGGATAATGTCTTTGGTCCTACGGATAATCCTACGCCAGCTACAATTCATAATGATGGTGTGGATTATATTCCATTACCAACATGGAAGGTCTTTATGATTCAGTTATTAAATATTGCTGGCCTTGGACCGATTTTTGGTGCCCTGGGAGGAGCCCTGTGGGGGCCTTCGGTTTATTTCTGGATAGTTTTTGGTACTATTTTCGCCGGTGGTGTTCATGACTATCTGTCAGGGATGATTTCTCTTCGGGAAGATGGCAAGAGTATTTCTGAGGTTGTAGGAAATCATATGGGCAGTACTATGCTGCTGATCATGCGTGTATTTGCAGTTGTTCTTTTGGTACTTGTTGGAACCGTATTTATGACCGGCCCGGCAGGTCTTCTGGCGAAGCTGACAGGCGTGGCTGTTACCATTGTACTGCCATGTGTACTGCTGTATTATTTTTTGGCAACATTATTGCCTATTGATACATTGATCGCCAGATTTTATCCTTTGTTTGGAGCCTGTCTTATTATTATGGCTCTTGGAATCATGTGTGGTATGCTTTTTGGTGTAGGTGGTCATACAATGCCGGAAATGCAGCTGGCCAATCTGCATCCTCAGGGAGATGCAATGCCTATTTGGCCGCTTATGTTCATCACTGTGGCCTGTGGTGCAATTTCAGGCTTTCATTCCACTCAGTCTCCTATCATGTCCCGCTGCCTTACCAACGAGCGGTTAGGCCGTCCTGTATTCTATGGAGCCATGGTTGCTGAAGGTATTATTGCCCTTATTTGGGCAGCTGCAGGTGTTACCTTCTATGATGGCACTGGTGGACTGGCACAGGCTTTAAAAGCCGGTGGAGCAGGAACTGTTGTATATGATATCTGTGTAGGCTTTATGGGTGGTGACGGCAGTATGAGCGGATACTTGGGTGCTACCCTGGCTATGCTGGGTGTTATTGCCTGTCCTATCACCTCCGGCGATACAGCATTCCGTAGTGCCAGACTCACATTGGCAGATTGGTTTAATGTATCCCAGAACAAGGCTTTAAAGCGTTTGCTTTTTGCAGTTCCATTGCTGGGCATTGGCGGTATTCTTTCCCAGATGAATTTTGATATTATATGGCGTTATTTCTCCTGGACAAATCAGACTTTGGCCATGATAGTGCTTTGGACAGGTGCGACATACCTTTATCGTACTAAAAAGGGCAGCAAGGCTTGGTTGATGGCAGCAATTCCGGCTACATTTATGTCGGCAGTAACCTGCACCTATATCCTTCAGGCAAAGGAAGGCCTTCAGCTTGGTACGGCCATAAGCTATCCGGTGGGAATTATTTTTGCGGTTGTCTGTGTGGTACTCTTCACAGTAAAAGTGCTTAATAATAAGTCGTAATATATTTTTTACATTTGGCTGAAATCTGGCGGGAGTCAAATATTCCCGACGGATTTCAGCCTTTTTATGTATATTTTTAAGAAATCGCCCGGAAACTTTTTCAGGCGATATATCATAAGAGAATATATATGGCAAAAATATCCCGATAGAGTTATAATTATAAGAAGGTGTTTTTGCATTAATGCAAAAACATCCTTTAAATTTTTTTCCGTGGAGGTTCTTATGACAAAGATAAATATTTTTTCAGGCTTTTTGGGTGCAGGTAAGACAACCTTGATACAAAAGCTGATAAGTGATGGCTTTAATGATAAAATTTGCCTTATTGAAAATGAGTTTGGTGAGATTGCTATTGATGGCGGTTTTATGAAGGAAGCCGGTGTCGAAATAAAGGAAATCAATTCAGGCTGTATCTGCTGTTCATTAGTGGGAGATTTTGAGGAGTCACTTAAACAGGTTTTGGAAACATATCATCCAGACCGGATTATCATTGAACCATCAGGGGTAGGTAAGCTGTCTGATGTTAAGATAGCTGTATCCAAGGTTTGCAATGAGGATGTTGTTATTGAAGGCAGTATCGCGGTAGTACATGCAAAAAAATGCAAGATGTATGCCCGTAACTACGGTGAGTTCTTTATTGATCAGATTGCTCATGCTGACTGTATTGTCCTGAGCCGCAGCCAGGATGTAAATGAAAAGAAGCTGCAGGAAACCATTGATATTATCCGCGAGCATAATCCAAAAGCTCCTATTGTAACCACACCTTGGGACAATATTTCCGGAGTGCAGATACTGGATGCACTGCATCATAGTGAGCTTCTTACAGTAAATGACCTGGAGGAGCATCATCATGAGTGTGATGACCCTGAGTGCAGCTGTCATGACCACGAACATCATCATGACCATGATCATCATCACGAGCATGAGCATCATCATGAACATGAACACGAGCATGAGCATGAGCATCATCATCATGACCATGACCATCATCACGATCATGAATGCGATGATCCAAATTGCAGCTGTCATGAGCATGATCATGATCATCATCACCATCACCACGCAGATGATGTATTTGGCAGTTGGGGCGTTGAGACTACAAAGAAATATTCTGCCGATGAGCTGAAGCATATCCTGTCTGAACTGGTAAATGCCGACGAATATGGTGTTGTGCTTCGGGCCAAGGGAATAGTAATGTCTGTCAATGAAGGGGAATGGCTTCATTTTAATTATGTACCTGGAGAAAGCAGTGTGGAAACCGGTGCGGCTGATTATACCGGCAGATTCTGCGTTATTGGCAGCAAGCTTCATGAAGATAGCCTGAGAGAGCTTTTTATGGGAGAATAATGTATGAGTGTAAAAAAACAAAATGTTCCTGTATATTATTTTATGGGGCTCCTGGAGAGTGGTAAGACCAGTGTTATACGTGATTTTTTACAGAATAATCAGTTCGCCAAGGCTGAATGTAATTTAATCATAATGGGCGAGGAGGGTGAAGAGGAGCTGGAGGACAGCCTTCTTGAAGAAAGCCACTCCAAGGTTATTGTAGTGGATGATGTTGAGGAACTGACCACGGAATTTTATGAACAGTGCCAGGAAAAATATCATCCAAGCAGCGTCATTATTGAAGCCAATGGTATGTGGAGCCCATCTGATTACATGGATATTACCCTTCCGGAAGCATGGTTCGGTTTTCAGAATGTTGGTTTGGTAAATGCAGAAACTTTTGAGGTGTACCAGAAGAACATGAAGGACCGCTTTGTGGATTTATTCAGGTATTGTGAACTGATAATATTCAACAGATGTGATCATGCAACACGACAGCAGGATATACGACGCAATGTCCGGGTAGTCAATCGTAGGGTACAGGTGATTTTTGAATCGGACCTGGAGGATTTTGAGGAGGAGGCTCCTGAGCTGCCTTTTGATGTTCATCAGGATACCATTAATGTAGAGCTGGATGATTACGGTGCCTGGTTTGTGGATATGCAGGACCATCCTGAGGTTTATGATAAAAAACGGATGGTATTTGACGGATATATATGTTCTGCCCAAAAGAATAATGTTATTCATTATGGAGTAGGCAGGGTTGGTATGGCCTGTTGTGCAGAGGATATGATGTTCCTGGGCATAGCAGGAACCGGTGCTCCCTTTAAGCAGCTTGATTACAGGAAGAATGAGCGCAAATGGGGCAAGGTAACCGGGGTTATCCATGTTAAACAGGATAAAAACGGTGAAATAGAAAATATCAAAATCAAGGTGGAAGACTTTGAGGAAGCCCAGAAGCCTGAGGATACCATAGTATACTTTAATTAAGGGCAGGGGTTGTGTCGATGAAGCCTGATATATTGGAAAAAATACAGCAGGAGACAGATGGCTGGCCATATCTTTTGGAATTGCCTCAGGAATTGTATGGACTGACCTTCGGTAAGCTATACCGTGAGGTAGGGGATACCTTCGAACTGTTTTCCTATACAAATGAAGAAAAGCATTTAGGTGTAGTTGCTTATTATCATCAGGAAACGAAGGAATATAAGCTGAAAATCCGACGGGGGCTTACTGAGTTTTGTCTCATGCAGTTTATCACTGCTTCTTTTGCAGAATATGAGAAGTATCTGAAGCAATATCTTGAATCGGCAGTACATGACCTGGCAGTTTATAATCCGGACACTATCAGCTATGTTACAAGGGCGCTTAATATAACCCAATGGGATTACCGGGATATTTTGCCACAGGAGCTGGAAGGCTTTGAGCTGTTCATTAATCCCACCCAGATGGTGCGTGTGCTCAACGGCTCTTATATAGTTTTTGACTATTCCGACTTCAGCATTGAAAGCAATTTTATTATCTATTACAATGAATTTCGCAGTGAATTCTTTGGTGAAGCCCGGATAAAGAACATTCCGGAAATGAATTATACCTTTGATTCTAAAAATTTGGAGGAGCTTGAGGTTAAGCTGAAGGATCATATGCTGGACAGGCTGCGGGAAATACGCCAGCGGGCTGTTGGTACAGGTGTCTGACCGTATTCCGGTAATTAATCCGAGTATTTCGTCAGTCGTGACTTCCGGGGGAGAGAATTCCCTGGGAAAAGCTGTTTTGCTTTGATGGCCCTTGGGGGAAGTTCTTTCAGTTGCGGATAAATGACGGTCGTGATAAAATAATATAGTTATTTTGGCTGCTGTTTTGATACAGCAGCTTTTTATTGAGGTGGATTATGATAGTAATAGATAAGGCAATACTGCATATTCTTGATGTAAATGAATCCAGGGAGGTATTTTCTGATACTCTGCTTAATATGGATACAGCGGCTGTGGATTTTATGGTAAAGCATATTGAGAAAACGGTCAGCAGTCAGGATGCAAAAAAGGGCAGCTTTTATGAAAACAGTGAATTTAAGAAACTGGTGGAGGGATATTCAAAGGGGGAAATGGAATTTATTCCCTTTTCCCGGGAGGCTGCCGGATCACTGTATAAGGTATTGGTAACCGCAGAGGGGATAGCTTCAGCGGATTTGCTGATCTGTGATGCCTTGATAGATGAGACCAGATACCTGGTTATTTTCAAATGTAATAATCATCAGGGATATGTTCATCAGATTAATATAGATGAGGATGGTCTGGTAACTAATGAGCTGGTCAACAATTATGCCATATTGCCTGGCCTCAGTCAAAAAATAGATGAATTTGTGTTTATCAACCTGACAAACATGGAGGTTATGTCAAAATCCAAGAAATACAATGTGGATGGAAATTCCATATACCTGATACCGGAGTTGTTTCTGGAATGTGCCCAGACACCTTCTCCGGCTGAAACCATAAAGGAAATCAACAGGGTGGTTAAGAAGGTCACCGAGGCCTATTGTCAGGATCAGGTAGCAGCTGCTGCAGCTGTGAAGAATTTTATTGCTGATAATATACAGTCTGAAGCCGTGCTGGATCCTGTGGCAGTTGGTAAGGAAGTGTTTCATGACAATCCATCAATGCAGGCTGATTACAGTCAGGCGATGGAGAATGCAGGCTTTTCAGAGCCTGTAGAGGTAAATCAGGAAGCCACACTGAGGAAGATGAAGAAACACAAGCTGAGTACAGATACCGGGATAGAAATTACTATTCCTACGGATTATTTTGAGAATACTGATTTTGTTGAATTCTTCAAGGAGGATGATGGTTCAATGTCAATTACCCTGAAGAATATCCAGAATATCATCAACAGGTAATAATTAGGTGAATTATGGCTTTAAATGGCAATTTGGAAAATATAAAAGCAGGAGTTATACAGGAGCTGGAAGCCCTTTATGAGCTTGATATTCCACCGGGACAAATCATTACCCGGGAGGCAGCTGAAAAAATGCTGGAGCTTACTGGCGTGCTGGGGCGGGAAGTGGCTGTATACATCAATCGCAAGGGCATGGTGGTACAGGTATCAGTTGGTGATGATGCTACTGTAGAGCTGCCGGATATAAAGCAGAGAAGTGCCATCCGTCTGTCAGGGATACGGTGCGTACATACTCATCCAAGTGGTGATACCAGACTCTCAGCACCTGACCTGTCTTCCTTACGCAGTATGAGATTTGATTGCATGGTGGCTATTGGTCTTAAGCACAATAGGAAGATATATGGCAGTATGGCTTTTTTGAGCGGGGATATGACAGAGTCAGGGGCTTATGTGGTAAATGGCACCAAAGAGCTGTCATTAAAGGAATTAAATGATATTGACCTGGTGCAGCTTATTGTGCTGGTAAATAATGCATTGGGTAAAAATCGACTTAAGGATACCGAGGACCATAAAGAGAAAGCCATACTGGCCGGGGTAGCATTTTCTGCCAGAAAAAGTGCCTGGCAGGTGGAAGATTCCCTGGCTGAGCTACGGGGTCTGGTGGAAACTGCGGGAGCTGAAGTGGTGGCAGAGGTTGTCCAAAATAAGGACAAACCAGATAATGCTTATTTTCTTGGTAAAGGCAAGGTTGAGGAGATTGCCATGCTGGCCCAAAATGTTGAGGCAGACCTGCTGGTTATTGATGATGAAATATCACCTTCCCAGCAGCGAAATCTTGAATTGAGTACAGGGCTCAGGGTAGTGGACCGCACTGCACTTATTTTGGATATATTTGCCCAACGGGCCCGTTCCAGTGCCGGAAAACTCCAGGTTGAGCTGGCCCAGCTTAAATATAATCTGCCACGCTTGGGGGGCCAGGGGCTTGTAATGTCACGCCTTGGTGGTGGTATTGGCACCAGAGGCCCCGGGGAGACAAAGCTGGAAATGGATCGTAGGCGTATACATGGGCGCATTCATGATCTGGAGGAACAGCTGAAAAAACTGAAAAATCAGCGCAAGCTGCACAGAAATCAGCGCAAGCAGTCCAGATTGGCGTCGGCAGCTCTGGTAGGATATACCAATGCCGGTAAGTCCACCCTGCTCAATGCCTTGTCGGGGTCAGATGTGTTGGCAGAAGACAAATTGTTTGCTACCCTTGATCCCACTACCAGACTGGTTGACCTGGATGATAAGCAACAGCTGCTGCTTACTGATACAGTGGGATTTATTCAGAAATTGCCACATACCCTTGTAAATGCCTTTCAGGCTACATTGGAAGAAACTACAGAGGCTGATTTGTTGATTCATGTGGTGGATGCCAGTGACCCCAATTATGAATTACAGATACAGGCAGTTATCAATGTCCTTGATGAAATAGGCGCCAAGGAAAAACCATCCATATTTGTGTTCAACAAGGCAGACAGGCTTATGTCCAGTGGGGGCTCCGCCTTTGATGCCGGCAGGATGCTGCAGGACCGAGAGGGCGTTGTAATATCTGCCAAAAATCCCGATGATTTGCAGCTTTTAAAGGATAAGCTGGCCAGCTTCTTTAATCGTGGCAAGATAGTCCTGCAGCTTTGCATCCCTTACACCGAGGGCAGTATTATCACCCAGCTGCATGATGTTGGGAATGTACTTGGAACAGATTATGCTGAAAGCGGGACACTTCTTGAGGTGGAGCTACCGGCAGCTGAGGCTGATAAATATATGAAATATGAGATTAAGGAGTAAATTTAAATAATGGGTTTTTCAAAAAAATTAATTGATATAAAGAAACAGGTGCTGGCCGACAGTCAGCCAATGTTTGCGCGTGTAGATGCCATAGCTGAGGAAAACACCCTGAAGGTGCTTGATGCCATGCGTGACTGTCAGGTGGGCGAGGGGCATTTTAATACATCCTCCGGTTATGCATACAGTGATATGGGCAGGATAAAGGCCGATGAGCTTTTTGCAAAGGTATTTGGTGCGGAGCGTGCCTTGGTACGGACTCAGTTTGTTTCAGGGACCCATACTCTGGCTACGGTGCTTTTTGGAATACTCAGGCCCGGAGACCGTCTGCTGTCCATTACCGGGGCTCCTTATGATACCATGCAGACTGTAATTGGTTATACCTCAGAAAGTAAGGGCTCCTTAAAAGAGTTTGGAATCAAATATGATGAAATGCCAATGATAAATGGCAAAGTTGATATTGCAGGCATTCAGGGTAAAATGACAGCTGATACGAAAATGGTGCTTATACAGCGCTCCCGCGGATATTCCATGCGTGATCCCCTGAGCATTGATGACATTGAATCCATATGCAGCGAGGTGCATCGGATTAAACCTGACTGTATATGCTTCGTTGACAACTGCTATGGCGAATTTGTGGATACCAGGGAGCCCGTACAGGTAGGTGCTGATATTATGGCAGGGTCACTGATTAAGAATCCTGGTGGTGGTATAGCTCTTACCGGTGGATATATCTGTGGCCGTGATGAGCTGGTAGAGCTGGCTTCATACAGACTTACCTCCCCAGGAATGGGAGACGAGCTGGGAGCTTCCCTGGCCAACAACCGAATGATTTTTCAGGGTTTTTTTATGGCCCCCCATGTGGTGGCTCAAGCCATTAAAGGGGCAATTTTTGCGGCAGGTATGTTCAATGCATTGGGGTATAAGACCTTGCCACTGCCTACTGATGTTAGGGGAGATATTATCCAGGCGGTTCAATTGGATACCCCGGAAAATCTCATTGCCTTTTGTGGTGGGATACAGAAATATTCTCCGGTAGATTCCTTTGCTGCACCTGAGCCTTGGGATATGCCAGGGTATGATGACAAGATTATTATGGCTGCCGGGACATTTGTGCAGGGCGCTTCCATAGAGCTCAGTGCTGATGGCCCGATGAGAGCTCCATATAATGTTTACATGCAGGGCGGTATAACCTTTGAACATGCCGTTATAGGCATCATGGGAGCAGCTCAGGCAATAGAGGATTTAAAGGCATAAAAAAATGGTGTAACAGATGCAAAGCATGTTGTTACACCATTTTTGATTTACATTTGACGATAAACCCCGATTACTTTGCCGAGAATGGTAACATTTCTTTCATAGAAAGGTTCCATGGAATCGTTTTCCGGCTGTAGCCTGATGTAGTCCTTTTCGCGGAAAAACCTTTTGACCGTGGCGGCTTCACCGTTTACCAGAGCAACTACTATATCACTGTTGTTGGCGGTATTCTGCTGGCGTACCATAATGTAATCACCATCATAAATACCTGCATTGATCATGCTGTCACCGTCGACTTTCAGCATAAAGGTTTCACTGGTAGTGCCAAGGAGACTTTGTGGAAAGGCAAATACTTCTTCAATGTTTTCCTGTGCCAGGATAGGTGTTCCTGCAGTCACTGCTCCAACCAGAGGGACATTGACGGTCCGTTCCCATGGTTTATCCTCTAACAAATCGATAGCACGAGGCTTGGTCGGGTCCCGGCGGATAAGTCCGGCCTCTTCAAGCTGATTGAGGTAGCCGTGGACAGTAGAGCTTGACTTCAGCCCCACAGATTTTCCGATTTCCCGAACAGAAGGTGGATATCCCTTTTCCAGCAGGAATTCCTTAATGACATTGTAAATTTGGCCCATGCGCTCGTCTGCACACCTTTTGCGCCCCATAATTCACACCCCTTATCTTAACATGTACCAATAGTATATCACATATATGTTCTATTTCAAGTATAACCTATTTAAAAACAATGAATATTTTCATAAAAAAGAGGAATTCTGACTATATGTGTAGTATATTTCCTACACATGCATTTATCCGTTACTGATTGGAAAATAGGTAATATTCCTCATGGAAGGAATAGGCCTCATGATTTCATTCCGAATGGATGTGCCGCATATTTAAAAGGAGCATAAAACTTCATTTTGACAAGGCACCTGTATCGACCTTGAATCAGTTGGACTTTTTGTCTACGCACCATAAGACAGGATACATTATCTCAGGGTATCTGGTTTGCCTGAAAGAATTTTTATTATTCCAACAGACACAATTTGGCAGAAAGTAGTGAGAGGTGTAGTGTATGGAGCATATTCCTTATCTCTGTGAAGATGTAAACGAATTCAATTTGTTGGTGGATGAATTCACCCGTATCTTGCCGAATTTTGGTCACTATTCCTCTATTTTGGCAACTGTTTTTGTTGATGTTAAAATCAAAAAAGATACACCCCTGTTGGTAAAGAAACTGAAATCGGTATTACCTGATGCAAAAATTATAGGTGGTACCGTTTCGGCCAATATTACTGCAGGGGTTATTAATTATTATGGAATATCGGTTACCTTTTCAGTTTTTAAGTTTGCCCAGGTTGATGTGATGCCCTTAATTTGGGAAGACAGTGAAAGCAGACAGATTGGCAAAAATTTTTTGGAGATACTAATGCACACCGGGGAGGTAGCAGCCATAGAAATGCTGACTTCCGGGTATTCCTTGGAGATGGTGCCATTCTTTGAGGAGTTATCCAAAATACCATCTGATATTGTGTTTTTTGGTGGTGTAGTAGATGATGGTACTGTTTCAGGCCAGGGATTTGTTTTCACTGGGGATGAAACCATATATCGTGGTCATGTTGTAGCTGTTTTCAAAGGGGAATCACTACATGTAAATGTAGGCTACGGAAGTGGGTGGCGCCCTTTGGGAAAAACCATGACGGTTACCAAGATGAAGGGGTTCCATACAATCTGTGAAATAGATGATATTCCGGTAAAGAACATATATGAAAAATATCTTGGTACCTCCCGGTGGGATGAGGATTTTTTGCGGGAATCAGTTGTTTTTCCGTTTTCAGTAATGCGTAATGGTACATCTCTGTCACGATTGCCCCGGATGGTTGAAACTGATGGTAGTGCCAGTTATGGTGCGGATTTTAAGGTGGGGGACAAGGTGCGCCTGTGTTATGGCAATCCTGACATTATCATTTACGAGGCCCGCAACCTTCAACAGGATATGATAAGGTTTTCTCCGGAGGGTATGTTTGCAGTGAGCTGCTGGGCCAGGAAACAGATTCTGCACAAGGATGTTAACCAGGAGCTGGAGGCCTGCCGAAAATCTGCACCGTCTACAGGAGTATATGCTTTTGGTGAGTATATAAGGTCTAATACCGGGGAAATATTTTTGAACAATATGTGTTTGTCAATTATAGGCATGCGGGAAGGCCCTGTGGTGCTGAAACCAATGGATGAGATAAAGCTGGAGCCTGTGAAATTGGAACGCACAAACAGTGTATTAAGCCATATGATGCACTTTGTACAGGCTGTTTCCAGCGAGCTGGAGGAAAGCAACCGACAGCTAAGATCTCTGGCCCAGACTGACTTTCTGACGAATCTCATGAATCGTGGTGAATTGGAAGCTGAAATGGAGAATTCCCTGTATGAGGGGAAGTTTGGTGTCAGGATAACCACTGTACTGATGATGGATATTGATAACTTCAAGCAGATTAATGATACCTATGGCCATGATATAGGAGATAGCGTACTGAAGAGTGTGGCGGAGATCATAAAGCAGTCCATACGCAGCACTGACAGAGCAGGTCGCTGGGGCGGAGATGAATTTATTATTGTATTTAATAATGCCGGGGCAGATGCAGCCAGAAATGTGGCTGTCCGTATCAGGGACAGGATTATGAAGATGGATCTGCAGGTGGTTGAATACATAATAACAGTTAGTATTGGTATTACAGAGGCGGTTACTGATGATACTGTACTAACCCTGTTTCAAAGAGTTGATTCAGCACTGTATAAATCAAAAAAACAGAATGGAAAGAACAGCATTACTATCTTATAGCCTGATGGCAGGGTGAAAATAAGCACAAAAAAAGCAGAAGCGTAGGGCTCCTGCTTTTTTGTGCCGTCAATCATAAGGTGATTTAAGCATTATTTTATGATTTTTGTCAATACATCATCCAAATTGTTAAGTACATTGTCAATATCCTGAGCCGTAATTACCAGTGGAGGCTGGAAAGCCATGACATTTCTTGCTATACCGTTTTTGCCGATAATAAAGCCCCGGTTTTTCATTTCTTCGAGGACCTGATCCAATTCATCTGCTGCCGGGCTCTTGTCGCTGTGTACGAATTCAGCACCACGCATCAGTCCCAGTCCACGGATGTCCCCAATTACAGGATGCTTGGACTGAAGCTCCTTAAGACCGTTATAGAGCTGTTGGCCGCGTTCCTGGGCATTTTTAAGCAGATTATGCTTTTCAATATAATTCAGCACACCGATACCGGCCATTGATGATACAGGATTTCCGCCCAGGGTGGACGCTCCCGGCTTGGTGTAGGTATCAGCTATTTTTGCTGAGGCAGTAAAGGCTGAGATAGGTGCACCATTACCCAAGGCCTTAGCCATGGTCATAATATCTGGAACAACATCATAATTTTGGATGGCAAACATCTTTCCGGTACGGGCAAAACCGGTTTGAACCTCATCAATAATAAGCAGCGCACCGTAATGTTCCAATATTTCCTTGACACGCTTAAAATATCCCTTTGGTGGGGTAATGATTCCTGCATTTCCCTGGATTGATTCAGCAATCAGAGCCGCCGGATGTCCGCTGGTGGAGGTCTTGATAATATCCTCTACTGCATTGGCACAAGCCAGATCGCATTCAGGATATTTTTTCCCCAAAGGGCAACGATAACAATAAGCATTGGGCGCAAAATGAATTCCTCCACAAGGGTGTGGGTCGGTACGCCACATCTGAATACCGGTAACACTCATGGTCAGCTTGGTGCGGCCATGCAGTCCGTTTCTGAGACTGATAAATTCATCATTGCCGGTGTATATGGATGCCAGAAGCATGGCACCTTCATTTGCTTCGGTTCCAGTAGAACAGAAGAAGGTTTTCTGTAAATCACCCGGTGTCACCTGGGCCAGCTTTTCTGCCAGGTTAACAAAGTTTTCAGTGAGGTAGACATTACATACATGCTGAAGTGACTGCACCTGTTTTACGACTTCTGCATTGATTTCCGGATTGCAGTGACCACAGTTGATTACAGACACACCAGCGAAGCAGTCCAGATATTTCCTGCCCTCACTGTCAAACAGATATTGCATTTCACCCTTTACAAACTGTCGTGGTTCCTTATAAAAGTGTGCCAGGCAGGGCATAATGTATTTCTTCTTCTTTTCAAGAATGGCTTCTGGGCCGATAGGCTTTTCAAGTGACATATTCAGCATCTCCTAAACTATTATAACTTGGTGTAAGATGTCCCCTTCCTCTATAGGTGGGGGGACAATCTTTAACAGGTGGTGAGCATATTTCCCACCTCGTTGAAACGCTAATTTGGAAGATTTTTCTTTTTTAAAAGAAAAATTTGAACAATGGCGTTATAAAATGGGGGGAAGGATGTTCCCTTTTTTTGCCGATACTATTTGGCATTACAGCATTATATTACAGAGAATCCTGTGACTGGCGGAAGCGGTAGACGCCAATACCAAGCTGGCGCGGCCCTGATTCCTGCAGCTCCCTGAACACAGCTTCATCAAAGTGAGGCTTGCCATTGTCAAGGTTATCCAGTGCCTTGCGGTAAGCCGCTGTCAGGCTTGCTGTGAGTTCTGGGGAATAATCCTTGGCTTCAATACGGAAAGCACCAATACCGTTAAATTTATCCAGATAAGGATAGTAGCATAAATCCTTGGTGAATAGTATATGGTTGCGGTTGAACTGGTCCATGCGCAGGGAATGAATGCCTCCTACCTTGTCCTTCAGCGCATAGTGACGATTTACGAATTCCGGATTCACCAAATGCTTGTATGGCAGAATCATTCCGGCAAAATTATGGTCACAAATCATTGATTCGTAGGAGCCATGCACAATGACCTCTATTGGCAGAGGCGAATTTTCCACCAGCTTTCGCAGCTGTCCAAAGGAAAGCTCCAGGGAGGCAGTGGCCATCTTTATGCCGTTTTTCTTCATAAAGCTGGCTGCCATGTGGTTGAAAAGATTGAAGGAAAAATCTGCCTGGACAGGAAGCTTGGTGTGTTCCTGGGCCAGCTTCAGGGAGCCCAGGTTGCTGACCATTATGCCGTCGGGATTCAGGCTGTTTATGGCATGCAGATATTGCTCCAGCTCACCACATTCCCGACGCATGGTGGTGCGGGGCGTGCTGATTACAATTTTTGTGTCAGTTTTTCTGCCAATGGCTATAGCTTTTTCAACATCCTTGATGGACCATGGCTTTTTAGGTTTAAACACCTCACCGGAAAGATATACTATATCTGCACCGTTTTTACATGCAGCCTCTACACTGTCAATATCAGAGACCTGTACTGATAACAAGCGCTTTGCAGGATTTTCCTTTGCGATAGCGGGTTCGGATTTGAGAATTTCATCCTGGAAGCCGGCCTCTTCCACAGCTTCACTGAAGAAGCGTGGCTCGCGGGACCCGTCAAAACCAATATCACTGGCATCGGGTTGTCCCAGGGCGAAGGCTGTGGTGAAATTCCGGGCACGGTTCTTATATAAATCCTGCCAGTCCTCCTCATTTACCTGGTAGCCAAAAGGATCGGCAATATAATTGTCAATAGCCCTGCGATAGGTGGAAACAATGCGGCGTATAAAATCGGCCGGACGCATACGCCCTTCGATTTTAAAGGAGAATACTCCTGCCTGTATAAGCTCCGGAATATTACGGTACATGCACATATCGTTAAGGGCAAGCTTGTAATCGTGCTGATCGTCCGGATCGAGAAGCTCTCCTGTTTTTTCGTCAATCAATTTATATGGCCACCGGCAAGGCTTGAGACAACGGCCACGGTTGCCACTCTGCCCAAATACTACGCCGGAGTGGATGCACTGACCACTTTCGGCAATGCACATGTCACCATGCATGAAATATTCGATTTCCAAACCGGTGCGTTCCTTGAACAGTGACATTTCCGACAAGGTCATTTCCCTGCCTACAACAATGCGGGTAATGCCATATTCCTTCAGTTTTTTGATGGCATGCTCATTGTGGGTGTTCATCATTACGGAAGTGTGCAGGGGGATATCTATTCCCATTTCCCTGGTGATTTCCAATACGGCAAAATCCTGGACCAGAATGGCATCAGGGCGTATTTCGTTTAGATAAGCCAAATATTTTTTTAGTGGCTCAACCTCATCAACACTTATGAGATTATTAAGGGTTATATAGAGCCTTACATCGTGGGCATGGGTGTATTCAATCGCCTTTTTCAGCATTTCATCATCAAAATTTGTATCCTTGTTGCGGTGCATTCTCATATTGAAGTGCTTACCGCCCAAATACACAGCGTCAGCACCGGCTTCTACTGCAGCGACAAGGGCATCCCAATTGCCGGCAGGTGCTAAAAGCTCAACGGATTTACGATTTAAAATCATTATATTGTTACTCCTTTTATGTAAGATATTTTTGGCTTTCAATTATAAATTTGCATACCATTTTATAGTATAACAATTTTTGTATAAATAATAAAGTAGTAGATAGTTAATGCCATAGGATGTAATGAAACAGACCATAGGCAGCTGTTTTCGGGAAGTTTAAGGGAGGGAATTTTTTAGCTGTTTGCAGCCATGGGGGGATTTTTCTGTTGACACTGTAGGATAGCATACAACATAAAACGCTAGACAGTCAGGGGGGCATATGTTTTAATTAACATGAAGGAGTGTGCGACAAATGGAAAGGATACAAAAGCTGATCAGTCGTGCTGGTGCTGCCTCCCGTCGAGAGGCAGAAAAACTTATCCTTGCCGGCAGGGTAACCCTAAATGGCAGGGTAGTTAGTGAGCTTGGAGTACAGGCAGATGATAATGATGAAATTTTAATAGATGGAGTTGCAATAAACAGGAAGCAGCCACGGCTGTATTTTTTATTGAACAAGCCCAAAGGGTATCTGAGTACAGTCAGGGATGATCGTGGGCGCAGGACTGTTATTGAATTGTTGCCTGAGGTCAATGAATATATATATCCAATAGGCCGTCTTGATTATGATACAGAGGGACTTTTACTGCTTACCAATGACGGGGAGCTGATGAATGGGCTCCTTCATCCCCGCTATGAGGTCAATAAAACCTATCTGGCCAAGGTGAAGGGAACGGTAATGGGGGAAGTGCTTCAGAAACTCCGTACCGGGATAATGCTGGAGGATGGTATCACCGCACCGGCTGAGGTCAGGTTTTTGGAATATAATGAAAAAGGAAATTGGTCACGGATTCAGATAACCATACATGAGGGGCGCAACCGTCAGGTAAGGAGAATGTTTTCGGCCGTAGGTCATGATGTGCTGGCATTAAAAAGAACTGCCTTTGCCGGCCTGACATTGGTGGGAGTATCCCGGGGAAAATATCGGGAGCTTACAGGTGATGAGGTGGCAGGGCTTAGACATATTGCAGGAGGGCCGGGAAAAAATAATGAATAATATTGTTGTGGTAGGAGCCGGTCCTGCCGGTATGATGGCTGCCATCAAAGCGGCAGAGAATGGTGCGAAGGTTACTGTTCTGGAAAAAATGAAGCAGCCCGGAAAGAAAATGTTGATTACCGGCAAGGGCCGCTGTAATCTGACAAATACGGCTGAGATACCTGAGCTCATTAAAAACATTCCCGGTAATGGCAAGTTTCTGAATAGCTGTATCCATGCCTTTGATAATGAGGATGTACAATATTTTTTTAATGGAATCGATGTACCGACAAAGGTGGAACGAGGTGGCCGCGTATTTCCAGTTAGTGACAAAGCGGCTGACCCGGTGAATGCAATGGTACTTCGCATTCATGAGCTGGGAATAAGGCTGCTCACCGGGGTAAGGGTTTCGGAAATAATAATCGAAGACGGTGTAGCTGCGGGTGTTAAAACAGAGGATAAAACTGTATTCCCTGCAGAGGCTGTCATTGTGGCTACCGGTGGTTCATCTTACCCGGGGACAGGTTCTACCGGTGATGGTTATAGGATGGCAGAGAATATTGGCCATACCGTAATCAATCAGCTGCCATCCCTGATACCTCTTGAACTGGAGGAGGAATGGGTGCAGGATTTACAGGGCCTGTCATTAAGAAATGTGCAGATTACCCTGATGGCTGACGAGAAAAAGGTGGCTGAAAAATTTGGGGAAATGCTGTTTACCCACTTCGGGGTCAGCGGTCCAATAATCCTGTCATTGAGCCGGGAAGCAGCACAGCTGCTGGACGCTGGGAGCTTTGTGGAGCTGATGCTTGACCTGAAGCCAGCCTTGAGCTTTGAGCAGCTGGATGCAAGAATAGTCAGGGATTTTGAAAAATATCAGCGGAAGGAAATCAAAAATGCCATGAAGGACCTTTTACCAGGAAGGCTGATAGCCCCGGTGTTGGATGCGGCATATCTGGCAGCTGATCGGATGGTAAATTCTGTGACCAGGGAGGAGCGTCATAGACTGGTAACCGCCCTAAAGGGGTTACTGATGACTGTAACCGGTACCAGGCCTATTGCAGAAGCCATTGTCACTGCCGGTGGAGTATCCGTAAAGGAAATTAACCCGAAGACAATGGAGTCAAAGCTTATAAAAAATCTTTTTTTTGCCGGAGAAGTGGTTGATGTAGACGCTTTTACAGGAGGCTACAATCTTCAGGCAGCTTTTTCCATGGGAGCTGCGGCAGGCAATTGGTGCGTATGGAATGAATAGGGGGATTTATCAGGTGGATAGTAAAATAATACGGCCTGCAACGAAGGCACTCAGAGGAGAAATCGTTATACCGGGAGACAAATCTGTTTCCCATAGGGCGGTTATGTTTTCTGCATTAGGGACCACACCAGTTCATATCACCAATTTCCTCCCTTCGGCAGATTGCCTCTCTACGGTAGGTGTAATGAGGGCGTTAGGGGCTAAGGTCGATATCCTTGGAGATACAGAGCTGGTGGTACAGGGCAATGGCCTTCATGGACTGCAGGAGCCGGAAACAGTCCTGGATGCAGGTAATTCAGGTACCACATTGAGACTCATGATGGGGATGTTGGCTCCTCAGAGATTTATGTCAGTATTTACCGGTGACAGTTCATTACATAAGCGGCCAATGGGGAGGGTGATAAATCCCCTGAGGAAAATGGGGGCAAATATTTTTGCCCGGGGAGAGAATACAAAATTGCCTATTGCCATCATTCCTCCCAAGGAACCTTTGCAGGGGTTTACCTATGATATGCCGGTGGCCAGTGCCCAGGTAAAATCAGCCGTGCTGTTGGCGGGGCTCTTTGCCCGGGGAAATACAACAGTAGTAGAGCCATATCCTTCAAGAAATCATACCGAGCTTATGCTGGAAGCCTTCGGTGTGAATCTGGAATATGATGGAAACAGCATAACAGTTGAACCACCTGAAACAATGACAGCTCCTGAGGAACTGGTGGTGCCGGGGGATATAAGCTCGGCGGCATTCTGGATGGTGGCTGCATCAATCATTCCGGGCAGTGAGCTCCTGCTGAAAAATGTTGGAGTCAATGATACCAGAACAGGGATAATCGATGTGATGAAGGCTATGGGGGCAGATGTGGCAATGCTCAATAAGCGTAAAAGTGGCGGTGAGCCGGTGGCGGATATCAGGGTCCGACATGCAAGGCTGCATGGAACATCCTTTGGAGCCGATATTATTCCACGGCTGGTGGATGAGATACCTGTCATTGCCGTAGCGGCAATGTTCGCTGAAGGGGATACGATAATTACCGGTGCCGGAGAGCTTAGAGTAAAGGAAACAGACCGCCTGGAAGCTATATGTGCCCAGTTCGGCAAGCTGGGTGGGGTTATTGACGGCCAGGAGGATGGCCTTGTGATTCATGGAGGAAGCGTTCCGGTTAATGGCGAATGCTTCAGCCATGATGACCATAGAATGGCTATGAGCCTAGCCATTGCTGGAATGGCCGGTGCCGGGGTGACCATTGTAAATCCGGATTGCATAGCTATTTCCTATCCGGGATTTTATGATGAACTGGATAATTTGCTGAACAAATAATATAATTTGGAGAGATAAGATCATGAAAAAATTAGTAGTTGCAATAGATGGCCCTGCAGGTGCCGGAAAGAGTACTGTTGCCCAGCTGGCAGCCAAGAGTCTTGGATATACATATATTGATACCGGAGCAATGTATAGGGCAGTTGCCTGGAAAACCTTGCAGCAAAATCAGGAAGTGACTGATGAGCTTATTGTGGATATAGTCAGTGATATCAGCGTGGTGCTGGAATACAAGGGAGGAAAAACCTTTGTATATGTGGATGGCAAGGATGTATCCGGGGAGATCCGTACCCCGGAGGTGACAGGTATCGTTTCTCAAGTGGCCGCATTGAGACCTGTAAGGGAAAAATTAGTGGAGCTGCAGCGTAATATGGCTACTCAGGGTGGAGTAATCATGGATGGTCGCGATATTGCCACCAATGTTCTGCCTAATGCCGATATAAAGCTGTTCCTGACAGCCTCAATTGCCGAAAGGGCCCAAAGGCGTTATGATGAGATGAAAGCCAAGGGCTATGATGTAGATATGGATCAGCTGAAAAAGGATATTGCTGCCAGGGACAAGGCTGACAGTGAGCGGGAAATATCCCCTTTGGTACAGGCAGAGGATGCTGAGCTGATTGATACAAGTGATATGAGCATTGATGAAGTAGTACAGGCTATTCTTGACAGATGCAGGTGATAAAATGTTTTACAGTATACTGAAATTTATTTTAACTATTTTGTTTGGAATATTGTTCAGACCAAGGGTGGTTGGCAGGGAAAATGTCCCTCTTGAAGGTGGCATGATAATGGCGGCAAATCATTTGAGCAACTGGGATCCTCCTGTTGTTGGCACCTATATGCCGCGGCCTGTTGCTTATATGGCCAAGGAGGAGCTCTTCAGCCCTGCTATAGCCGGAGTAATAATTCGCAACCTCTATGCATTTCCGGTAAAGCGCGGTGCAGCAGACAGGGGTGCCATTAAAACAGCGTTGGGGATATTAAAGCAGGGCCTTTGCCTGGGAGTTTTCCCTGAGGGGACCAGGAGCAAGGATGGCAAAACCCATAAGGCTGAGTCAGGAGTAGCACTTTTGGCGGCCATGGGCAAGGTGCCGGTGGTGCCAACAGCCATAATTGGCACGAACAAAATCTTCCAGAATGGTGGCTTTCTGCCCCGTCTGCAAATTATTTTTGGCGAGCCGGTTTATTTTGAGGGAAAGCATAATGACAAGGAAGAGCTGGCAAATTTTTCAAAAAAAATTATGGATAAAATCGATAATTTAATAAAAATAAATAGCCAATATTGAAAAATAATGTTATACTGATTGAGTATGTTGAGTATATTTAAAATATTAACCTATTAGGTGATAAATATATGGAAGTAATCCTTGCAGAAAATTTGGGATTTTGCTATGGGGTCAAGAGGGCGATACAGATTGCTGAGGATTCAGCACAACCCAACCAGGTTACAAATACTCTGGGGCCCATAATACATAATCCGCAAATGGTTGCAAAGCTGGCAGAAAATGGTGTGGGAATGGTAAATTCCCTGGATGAGGTCAATGAAGGGACCGTAATTATACGGTCACATGGTGTTGGACCTTCGGTATATAAGCGTGTTGAGGACCTTGGACTCAATATGGTGGATGCGACCTGTCCCCATGTAAGAAAGGCACAGATGTCAGCTAAAAT
>NZ_JAILFV010000110.1 GCF_024697385.1 Anaerovibrio sp. | reverse complement strand
CGCCATTGTTCAAATTTTTCTTCTTTAGAAGAAAAATCTTCCAATTAGCGTTTCAACGAGCTGGGAGATATGCTCGCCAGCTGTTGTAGTTTGTTTTCCCCCACCTAAAGAGGAAGGGGACATCTTAAAGCTCGTTATACTGAATCCCATTTAATTGTACCGGATGCAAAAGGAGGATCTATAAATGGCAGAATACAAAAAGAAGGGTTATCTACATCAGCATTTTCGTATCTTCCACCTGAAGGATACCTCCATGAAGGAGGTTCCCTTCCACTACCACGACTTTCACAAAATCATCCTTTTTATAAATGGTGAAGGCCAATATATCATCGAAGGAAAAAATTATCCATTAAAACCGAGAGACATCCTGTTTGTAAGTGCAGGGGAAATTCATCGGCCGGTAACATATCCCGGCAAATTATATGAAAGGATTGTAATATATGTATCCCAGGATTTTCTCACCCATTGGCAACAGGAGCAATGGGAGGACAATGTGAATCTCTCCGACTGTTTTCGACTGGCCAGGGAAACCTCCAGCGTGATGCACATGCCCAAAGGGCCCGAGCATGACCTGCTCTACCACATGAACAAGCTGGAAAGAGTTGACCACCAGCAGGGCTTTGCCAATCAGCTCTACACTGAGATACTTTTTATAGAATTCATGATCCTGCTGAACAGGGCCTTGCAGGACAACCAGCTGCAGCAACTTCACGAGGCCTCCTACGATCCCAAAATCCAGCTTGTGCTGGAATACATAAATTCACACCTGGATGAGGATTTAACCGTGGATATGTTAGCTGACACCGCTTTTGTAAGCCGGTACCACCTCATGCGGAAATTCAAGGCTGAAACCGGCTACAGTGTCCACCAATACATCAACAGCAAACGCCTGTTACTGGCAAAGACACTGCTGTCCACCACCACCCAGTCCATAACGGATATATGCTTCCAGTGTGGCTTTCGGGATTACTCATCATTTTCCCGGGAGTTTAAAAAACAGTTTAAGGTATCGGCCCGTGAATACCGCAAGGGATGAATAAAAAAACTGTGAAAGCAACAGCTTCCACAGTTTTTTTCATAACCGGATTTATTTTGCCATCAATTCTGCAATCTTATTAGCAAAATCCACAGGATTTTCAGGCATTATCCCCTCAATGATAAGGGCCTGAGTGTACAGCAAATCACAATAATCCTTAAAGTCCTGGCTATCCTTGCCGGCAGAGTGAAGCCCCTGCAGACGGGTAAAGAGGGCATGATGCGGATTAATCTCCAGGATACGCTTTGCCTTGAACATCGGGTTATCCATAGCCGCAAAGGTATGCTCCATGGACAGTGAAGGCCCCTGGGCATCTGCCACCAGGCACACAGCACTGGATTTCAGACGGGAGCTGATTTTTACCTCAGCCACTTTGTCAGAAAGAGCTTCCTTTATGTCCTTGATAAGGTCATCGTTTGTCTTGGCCAGCTCCTCGGTCTCCTTCTTGACTTCCTGGGACTCTGCGTCATCAAGGTCAAGGTCACCACGGCTTATGGACTGGAATTCCTTATCTGCATAGGTACGAATAGCTTCAATTGCAAACTCATCAACCGGATCAAGGAGATAGAGAACCTCAATGCCCTTTTCCTTTAAGAGCTCCATCTGTGGCAGCTTTTCAATTGTATCCTTGTCCACACCGGTAGCATAGTAAATCTTCTTCTGACTCTCCGGCATACGCTCAACATATTCCTTGAGGGATACATTCTTGCCCTCCTTGGAGGATACGAAGAGCAGCAGCTCCTTCAGCTTGTTGATAATATCATTGCCGGAGAACATGCTGTTATAGATACCGATTTTCAAGGATTTACCAAACTCTGCCCAGAATTTCTCATAGCCTTCACGGTCCTTGTTGAGCTTTCTCTCCAATGACTTCAGAATGGTCTTTTCCATATTCTTGCCAATAGTCTTCAGCTCACGGCTCTGCTGCAGCAGCTCACGGGAAATATTAAGGGAAAGATCAGGTGAATCCACCAATCCTTTTACGAAGCCCAAATAGTCAGGCAGCAGGTCCTTGCATTTATCCATAATAAATACATGGCGGGAATAAAGCTGAATCCCCGGCTCATAATCAGTATGATAGAGATTAAATGGTGCCTTGGCAGGAATATACAGCAGGGAAGTGTACTCCACAGTACCTTCAGCCTTGTTGTGGAATACCTCCATAGGCTCCTCCCACTCATGGAACTGATTCTTAAGGAACTTGCTGTACTCCTCCTTGGTTATATCAGACTTGTTTTTAGTCCAAAGAGGCTGCATGGAATTAAGGGTGCGAACCTCAATTTTCTTGACCTTTTCGGCCCCCTCTATCTCCTTGCCTTCCTCATCCTTTGGAACTTCCTCAGTCTCAAAATTCATCTTGATAGGATAACGGACATAATCAGAATACTTCTTTACCAGGCTCTGAATATTCCAGGTATCAGTGAAATTCTCTTCTGCCTTGTCACCATAGAAATCCTTCCCCAGGGTGATGGTAATGGTAGTACCTCTGGTCTCCTTATCACATTCCTCCATGGTATAGGAGCCATCACCTGTTGATTCCCAACGAACTGCAGCTTTTTCCCCGGCCTTACGGGTTACCACGGTAACCTTTTCTGCAACCATGAAAGCAGAATAAAAACCTACACCAAATTGACCGATAAGATTATCGCTGATTTCAAGGTTACCGGCATTTTCCTTTTCCTTCTGCAGCTGCTCCAAAAAAGCTTTGGTGCCTGACTTGGCTATGGTGCCAAGATTTTCCACCACTTCATCCCTGGTCATGCCGATACCATTATCAGAAATAGTCAGGGTATGACTATCCTTATCCGGTACCAGGAAGATTTCATAATCCTCATTCCCCTCCAAAACAGACTTGTCTGTCAGGGATGCAAAATGCAGCTTGTCGATAGCATCAGAAGCATTGGAAATAAGCTCCCTCAGAAATATTTCATGATTTGTATAAATGCTGTGAATCATAAGATTCAGCAGCTCTTTTGTTTCCGCCTGAAATTCATGTGTTTCTTTTGCCATATCAAGGACTCCTTTATAGAAATATTATTGTTTAGTCATCTTATTAGCACTCATTTATCCCGAGTGCTAACGCCCAAGAGATATAATACATCAAAAAGTCAAAAAAATCAACCGGCTTCCAACAAACTTTTGGAATGTATCACCGTGACACTGAAGAAATCCCCGTTACGGTCATTATGACCCATTATCAATCAGGACAAAAAGAAACCTGTGCATTTCTGCACAGGTTACTCATTATAACGCCATTGTTCAAATTTTTCTTCTTTAGAAGAAAAATCTTCCAATTAGCGTTTCAACGAGCTGGGAGATATGCTCGCCAGCTGTTGTAGTTTGTTTTCCCCCACCTAAAGAGGAAGGGGACATCTTAAAGC
>NZ_JAILFV010000109.1 GCF_024697385.1 Anaerovibrio sp. | reverse complement strand
ATTTGTGGGCTAAAGCATGGTATCCGATATCCCCTTTCAAATATTCCTGAACTATCTTCAATTTGAATTCAACACTGTATTTTGCCATAAAAAGACCCCCATAAGTTAGATTACTTAGTCTAACTTATGGGGGTCTCTACAATACTTCCGCAAAAGGGGCATTTACATTGTTAAATTACTGAATATTATGCAAATAACGGTTTAACTGCGGCAGATAATTTCTCCTTTTGGGCCTTGGCTTCCTCAAGGTTACTGCCCAAGGTCGTGAAATATGCCTTGATTTTTGGCTCTGTACCTGAAGGCCGCACAACAACTGTTGCTCCATCCTCAAGGGTATACACTATTACATTGGCTGCCGGCAGACCGGTTTCAGCTGTATTTTTATAATCCGTTGCCTTGGCAACCTTGATTCCTGCAATATCAGCTAGAGGCTTATCCCTCAGTCCCTGCATAATTCCAGCCATCTTGTCCATGCCACTGAGTCCAGGGAATTCAAAGCTGTCAATCTTATTGTAATATCTGCCATATTTGGAATATATTTCTTCCATACGCTGTTTAATACTTGAACCAATGCTTCTGTAATATGCAGCCATTTCACAAATAAGCATGGATGCAACTACTGCGTCCTTATCACGCACATAGGATCCGGAAAGATATCCGTAGCTTTCTTCAAAGCCAAAAATAAATCTTTCTTCCTCTCCCTTTGCTTCCAAACCGGCAATCTGGTCACCTATCCATTTGAAGCCGGTCAATACCTTGCGAAGCTCCACACCATAATTTTTTGCCACAGCATCAGCCAACGGAGTTGAAACCAGAGACATGACTGCCACCGGATTTTTTGGCATGGTCCCCTTCTCGATTCGTCCGGAACAGATATAATCAAGGAGCAAAACGCCCATTTCATTGCCCGATACCAATTCATAGGACCCATCAGGACATTTCATTGCAATTCCAACGCGGTCTGCATCAGGATCCGTAGCCAGCATAAGGTCTGCATCACATTTTTCAGCCAGCTTAAGCCCTGCCTCCAAAGCCTCATATATTTCCGGATTAGGATAACTGCAGGTGGTGAAATATCCATTTGGATACTCCTGCTCAGGTACAATTGTAATGTCTGTTATACCTATATCCTTTAAAACCTTGGTTACAGGTATAAGACCGGAACCGTTAAGCGGACTGTATACCAGCTTCAGGCCCGAGGTCCTGGCCAGACCTGGCCTTACCTGTCTGGATTCAATGGCTTCATAAAAAGCTTTCTTGCATTCATCATCTACAAAACGGATAAGCCCTTCATCTACTCCCTGTGCAAATGACATGCATTTTGCACCGTCAAGCACATCGGTATTTTGTATCTCATCATAAACAACAGCAGCTGCTGCATCAGTCATCTGGCACCCATCCGGACCATAGGCCTTATATCCATTGTATTTAGAAGGATTATGGGATGCTGTAACCATGATTCCGGCATTACATTTATAATATCTAGTGGCAAAGGAAAGCGCCGGAACAGGCATTGCAGCATCATAAATCCGTACCTTAATACCATTGGCAGCTAAAACACAGGCTGCTGTTTTGGAAAATACATCACTTTTCAGTCTGGTGTCAAAGCTGATGGCTACAGTCTGATTTCCGCCCTGCTTCTTTACCCAGTTGGCAATCCCCTGAGTAGCCTGTCTGACCACATAGATATTCATTCTATTGGTCCCTGCACCCAATACGCCACGCAGTCCGGCCGTACCGAATTTAAGTGATACAGCAAACCTGTCCTTAATTTCTCCGTCATTTCCCTGTATACCTGCTAATTCCGGATAGAGATCACAATCCTCCAAATCTGCCTCCATCCAACGCTTATACTCATCAAGATACATATAATCGCCCCCTGTATTAATCTGATCACTATTAAATTTCTACAAGGTATGGTTAAATCCTTTAATTTAATTACAGTTGTTATTATTTTTCAAATATTCTTTATGTCATTTAAGGCTCAAACAAAAAAATTGGGAAACTGAATTTCAGTTTTCCCAATTCTGTTATTGTTTTAGGCTGAGAACTCTGTCCAAAAGCTGGTTGGCCACCTCTTTTTTGCTCATAAGAGGCATTTCCTCGACCTGACCGTTTCTGAATAAAAGCTTTACGGCATTGGTATCTGAATTAAAGCCAGAATCCTTTCTGGATACATCATTGGCAACTATCATGTCCAGATTTTTCTTTTCCAGCTTTTGTCTGGCATATTCAATCAAATTCTGTGTTTCAGCAGCAAATCCCACCAAAATTTGCCCTGGCTGTTTTAATTCCCCCAGTTCCTTTAGGATATCAGGATTTTTGTCCAGGGTCAGAATAAGTTCATCGTCATTCTTTTTTATTTTTTGGTCGGAAATATTGCGAACCCTATAATCAGCCACAGCAGCTGCCTTAATGACAATATCAGCAGAATTATAATTTTCCAGTACTGCCTTCCGCATTTCAGCCGCTGTCTGCACCATTATAGCATTTACACCACAAGGTATTTCCAGGGAAGAAGGACCTGATACCAGGATGACATCAGCCCCACGGGCAGCAGCTGCTTCTGCAACAGCATATCCCATCTTTCCGCTGGAGCGGTTTCCTATAAAGCGAACAGGATCAATAGGTTCATGGGTTCCTGCCGCGGTGACCAAAACCTTCAGCTTCGACATATCCATGGTCCTTGAAAACCAGTTATGAACAAATTCCACTATGTCAACCGGCTCAGGCATACGGCCAACCCCTTCTGCACCGCAGGCTAAATGACCTGCCGCAGGAGGTATAAAATGCCATCCCAGGGCTGTGAGCTTTTTGATATTTCCCTGAGTAAGAGGATTATTATACATATTGGTATTCATTGCCGGAGCAAAAAATACCGGTGCCTGCACAGCCAAAAGAGTTGTCGTCAGCATATCGTCAGCTATGCCTGCTGATGCCTTGGCAATAAAATTGGCAGTAGCAGGTGCTACAATGACTGCATCAGCCAATTCAGCCAAGGCAATGTGCTCCACATTATAATTTGTTACCTCTCCCCACATGGTGGTGACCACCGGATTACCGGTAATTTCACGAAAAGTAAGGGGGGTAATAAAATTCTGGGCCCCACTGGTCATTATGACATGAACAGAAGCACCGGCTTTTCGAAGCCTGCTGGCTATTTCCACAGACTTGTAGGCTGCAATTCCCCCGGTAACACCTAAAATGATATTTTTATCCTTAAACATATGCCTATCCTTACTTGGCAGTGTTACGCAAACGCTTGTAGGTTATCTTGCCTTCATATATTTCCTCCAGGGCATTGGTAACATCCCTGATAGAGGTTCTTTCTGCAGAAACATCATGATTGCCTGCCATGATATCACGGGCACGCTTTGCTGCGAGTGATACAAGGGTATATCTGCTGTCTACCTTCGGTAATACCTGATCTAAAGATGGGGTTACAATATCCATTATAAAATCTCCTTCCGCTGCTTTAAACTGTTCAGCATATCAATATTCAAATCAGTACGGTGACGCTCGGCCTTTATGATTTCAGCAATCTCATTGGCAGCAGTTTCCACTGATTTATTTACCACAACATATCTGTATTCCTTGCCCATTTCAATTTCAGCTACAGCTGAGCCAAGACGCCGATCAAGGCTTTCCTGGGTTTCTGTTCCGCGGCCATTAAGCCGTTTTTCCAATTCCGTCAGGGAAGGTGGTACAAGAAAAATAAACAATCCATCAGGACATTTCTTTTTTACATTCATGGCCCCCTGGGTATCTATCTCCAATAAAATATCAATTCCCTGAGCCAGTTTTTCCTCAATTTTCTTTAATGGTGTTCCGTAATAATTGCCGTATACCTCAGCCCATTCCAGAAGTTCACCATTTTCTATCATTCTTTCAAATTCTTCCCGGGTATGGAAATAATAGTTTACACCATTTTTTTCCCCGGGACGGGATGCCCTGGTAGTAGCTGATACCGAATAGGCAATATCAGGATTATTTTTGCGGAGAACATCACAAACAGTTCCCTTTCCGGTACCGGATGGTCCTGATATTACAATCAGTAAACCCTTTCGCATTATTTTATTCCTCCTCATCAAAGCGGTGTGACATGGTATCAGGCTGTACTGCAGACAGGATAACATGTCCGCTGTCCATTATTATCACAGCCCTGGTCCTACGCCCGTAAGTGGCATCTATAAGCTGAAAACGGTCTCTGGCATCCTGAATGACGCGCTTAATTGGTGCTGATTCAGGACTTACCACGGCAATAACCCTATTTGCCGAAACTATATTACCAAACCCTATATTAATAAGCTTAATATTCATATAAATGTTCCTCAATTATTCAATATTCTGGATTTGTTCACGGATTTTTTCTATTTCACATTTTACATCAACGGCAATCTGGGCTACGCCTGAGGAATTAGCTTTGGAAGCAGCCGTGTTGATCTCCCGGTTCATTTCCTGTATCAAAAAATCAATTTTACGGCCAACCGGTCCATCAAGATTGATAATTTCCCTGAACTGGTTAAAGTGACTGTAAAGTCTTACCAGCTCTTCCGTATAATTTACCTTATCAGTAAACATCGCTGTTTCCTGAATAATCCTGTTTTCATCTATATCTTCCTTGGCAAGATACTGTTCCAAAAGGGTGGTTAGACGCTGACGATAATTATCAACAATCTCAGGGGCCAGCTTTTCAAGCTGCTTTACATAGCCTTCCAGGGTTGTAATGCGGCTTAACAAATCTTCCTTTATATTGCTGCCTTCACATTCACGCATGGCAACAAGACCCTTAAGGGCATCCTCTACAGCCGCAAGAATAGCAGGCTTGGCCTCCTCCATATCATTGGTTTCATCATCCACACTGAGGACATCAGGAAAACGCACTATATCCATGGCAGAGTATTTCTTGTCACTTCCCAGCTGCTGGTTGATATCATCCAGGGCCTTGCTGTAAGCGTCTACCAGCCCCTTGTCTACAGTGATGGAAACTGCCTTTTCCCGTAAATCCTTGAAATTAATATTAATATCCAGCTTGCCACGGGAAATATATTCCTTGATTTTTTTGCTTATATCCCCCTCAAACATGTTTAAGGTGTGATGCATATGAAAATTGATTTCCAGATAGCGTTGATTTACGGTTTTGATTTCCACATGAACCTTAAAGGAATCATTTTCAAAATCACCTGTACCAAAACCAGTCATGCTCTTTATCATTATTACTTCTCCTATAAATCAATCGTCCCGGTAAAAACATTTTTCGCTGGGCCTGTCATGAACAAATGATTATTATCTGCCCATTCCACAGTGAGTTTTCCCCCATCCAGCTGGATTTCGGCTTTTCTTCCGGTTAATCCGTTGAGCACGGCTGCTGTAAGAGTAGCACATGAGCCTGTTCCACAGGCCAGGGTAATGGCAGCACCTCTTTCCCATACGCGCATGCGAATATGAGAAGAATCCTTTATTTCAGCGAATTCGGTATTTGTCTTTTTAGGAAAGCTTTCATGAACCTCGAACAATGGTCCATATTCATTGATTGGAAACGCTTCTGCATCATCAACAAAAACAACACAATGTGGATTGCCCATTGATACACAGGTCATTTTAAACGTCTTGTCCTTAACGGTTATAGCTTCATTGATAATCCTTTGACTTCCATAGCCGGTCACAGGAATTTGGTCGCCTTCAAGTATCGGTTCACCCATATCTACCTGAATCATATCAACAGTATCACCATTAAGTATAATTTTAGGAGTGAGAATTCCGGCCCCGGTTTCCACTGTGAATTCCTCCCTGTCAGTAAGTCCTGATTCATAGACATATCTGGCAAAGCACCGGATACCATTACCACACATTTCTGCTTCACTGCCATCAGCGTTAATGATGCGCATGCAAAAATCTGCTTTTTTTGATGGCAGGACCAAAAGTATTCCATCAGCCCCTATGCCATAATGGCGATCACAAAGCTTCACTGCAGCTGGGAAATAATCCGACGCAGATTCCTTAAGACAGTCAATCAGTATAAAATCATTACCGGTACCCTGCATTTTGGTAAAATGAACCTTCATTACCTTTTCCTCCATTGAATCAGAGTATTACAGTCAACTGTGTACCATATCTCTGTATACTTATTATGATTAATTTGCATTTTATACATCTTTTAATTTTACATATATTTTAAAAATTTTGCAAGAAATTATAGCTGCTCATACAGCTTCTCCAAAAGTGTTATATCATATCCCCCGGAAAGTGCAGATATGTCGGCATCTATTTTCTCTCCGATTCTCTGTCTGAAACGCCTGATAACATCAGAAAAAAGTTTCTTTATTACCACTGTTTCATATTCAGTCAGCTTTTGCTTTTCCGGTTTCAGATAATCATCTGTAAAATCTGATAAAAGTCTTTCAAGCATATCACTTAACAGCTTGGTCTTTCCACCTTCAAAGAAATCCCGGGGATTTTTATACACTGTCAAAGGCTTACTGAAAACGCTGCGGTCCAATTTGATAAATGCCGGCTGAAATTCCAGCTGATTATTATGAGTATACTCCCTTGCAGTTAATTGAAGTTCCGGATTAATATCATTTATAAGCTCGTTAATATGTCCTTGAAGATCAAAAAGCTTGCGGGACATATAATTATCTACCCGCAGGCCTGTGGCCCTCAGCTGCTGGGAAAGATCAAAGCCCATACTTTCCAATAGCTGCTCCAGTGCATCCTGCAATTGTTTTTTTGAATCCTTGTTTCTTTGGAAGCCTGCCGGATTAAATGCTTCACGGTAAAAATCCAAAAAGCGTAAAAATACATTCTGTTTTACATAATAAATAAGCTCATCAATTTCCTGATGAAGGCCGGTAACAAGCTCATAATCATTTGTACTGTCCAGCATTTGCCGGATATCCTTTTTGTTTTCAACAAGTCCGGAAATCTTAATTTCCTTTTCAAGGCGATCTGTTTTGCTGATGTCTATTAGCTGTTTTATTTCAGCTGCAGCCTTGTTGTATTCTTCCAGGGCAGCCTGTATGGCAAAACTGCTCAGTTCCTCATCCACAAAGCTGAAAAATCTGGTTTCGAATGGAATACGGACATCCCTGCCGGCCAATTTATCGACCAATATTTTCTGGCTGGATAATGAAAATAGCTGAGGCGTTGTAATACCGTATGTCTTCAACTGCTTTGCAACATAGCTTTCCACTGATGCAGCTTCCTCAACACTGTCAGCCAGGTCAATAGCGTTAATAATGAAAAAAATCTTATCCATCTGGAATGAATCCTTGACCCTGCCAAGCTGGATGATGAATTCCCGGTCAGCCCTGGAAAAGGCATGATTATAATAGGTCACATATAACACAACATCAGATGTACGAATAAAATTAAATGACATATTTGTGTGCCGGGCATTTATGGAATCAGCACCTGGGGTATCCACCAGGGTTATTCCCCTGGCAGTAAGAGGACAATCATAATACAGCTTTATACAATCCACAAAACAGGATTTATCCTCATGGACAGCATATTGGCGGAAATCCTCCAAATCACTTTCAAAGACACTTCCCAATCTGTCAGCCATGTTAGCATAACCATTTATGAATGCCCGCAAAAAAGTCTTTTCCCTCTGATACTGATTATTTTCAAGTTGTATGGCTTTACCAGCCATTTCAAAGGCTTCGTCCAGGGATACAGGATGCAAATCAAATGGTTTAAAGGCCCTGATAAGATCATCAAGAAGGAGTTTACTGCTTTTCAGCCTGATTTCTGTTGTACCGTGTTTATGAGTAAAATCAACAGGTAAGACCATGTTTATAGCTGCAGTTGTAGGATTTGGTGATACCGGCATTACATTTTCCCCTAAAAGGGAATTGGCAAAGGAGGATTTGCCTGCACTGAAAGCACCAAAAAGGGTTACCATAAAACCTTTATTCTGTAATCGATCAGCCCTTTCCGCCAATTCATCAGCCAGCTTTTCCAGTCCGGGAACTTGTCCTATAAGCTCTGCTCCTCTTTGAAGCTTAAGGTAAGCAGCCTTTATTCTTTCCGATCCCTTAAGGTCCTTCCCCTCAAATGAAGAATCAGCCTTAGCAGTTACATTTATATGCTCCCGGACCTTTTCTGAAGCTGACTCCACAATTTTTGTATCAGCTATTTTACCCCTATTATCCTTCTGATCTGCCGGGGCAATGATTTTTTCCATCCTTTCCTTATTGCCTGTAATATCTGGAATATTAATATCCGATATAACAGGTTTATCAGCATTGAGGATATCATCTATTTCCTGCTGAACAGCTTTATTATCAGCAATGGCTTTATCAACACAGCTCCAGGCCCTTTGATAAATATTAAGGTCATCCAGCCGCTTGTTTATGTCCTTCAGCCTGCCCTCACGATATCCCCGCAGTCCTGGCGCTATCAATTCCTTAACTTCTGCCGCCTTATTCCGGGCTACTTCCTTGATGCCCTCAGCGAAATTTTCCGTATATTTTATGACATAGGTTCCATCCTGTGTCAGTTTGGCACCGGACCGCATGGCATCAGTCAGCAGCTGTTCCGGTGGTTTTACAGAAAGCTCCTGGATACTTTTTTGCAGCTTTACATTCTCAAGATGATTTTTCCGGACAATTTCCATGCAGAATGTCTTTAAGTGCCACTCAATCTGTGCCTTTGCTTTTTCAGAGGCATCATCGTAAAATAACTGTTTGCGGCGCTGCAGCTCGGCCATGGTTTTCTTCCCGCGGCCAAACAGACCGATTTTAAAGGATGGCTGACAGGCTTCCAGATAATCCCTGGCCAAATCCCTTGTAGAGGTTGGCATCAGATAGGCATTATCCAAAATTTTGTCGATACCTGCCTTGAATTCAGATTCCCAATCGGTGTTTAATGCTGTTTTCTCATCAATCAATGCCCCATACTCTGCTTTTAATTCCTGGAGTCTTTTAGGCCCTATTCCTTCCAGTATTTCCCTGGAAGCTTTGTTTGCCTCAAGCTCCTGCTGATCAATTTCATCAATGTATTCGTTGATTATCTTTTTCATTGAAGAATAAATTGATTCTTCCAGCCCCTCATAACGATTGGCAATTTTTTCACTGATAAGCTCCATCAATAGGTCATACTGGCTATATTCCATACCGGGATCCTTAAGGGAAATATAAAATATGCCCCGATACTTAACCCCCCAAGCGTCAAAAGAGCTTTGTACCTTGTCTTTATACTCATCCCATGTGAGTTCTTCTCTGGTATATTTGTCAATCTGATTGATAATAAGATATACTTCCTTGCCGGCCTCAGTAAGTTCCCTGGTAAAGGTAAAATTATGCTCAGACTGAACGTGATTATAATCCATGACATAAAAAATAACATCTGCCAGATGTATAGCATCTTCAGTAGCAAGTCTGTGAGCATCATCTGTAGAATCAATTCCCGGAGTATCAAGTATTTCAACGCCTTCAGGAATCTTCAGGGCACTGCTGCTCAGTTCAACACAGGATACCTTATTGCCATCACGGCAATAGTCTTTTATCAGCTCATAGTCATAGGGTGCCAGATATTTATAGATATCACCTTGGCTAAAATATACCCTTGCATAATCAGTACCTGCACAGAGCTTCACCAGGTTGGCACTGGTAGGAATTGGACTTGACGGTAAAATATCAGCATCGAGGAAGGAATTTATCAACCGGGATTTGCCCGCTGAAAAATGTCCGGCAAAAGCTATATCATAGCTTTTATTTATCAGTTTTTCAGCAAGATGGCCAATGCGGACGACATTACGGTGGTTATGCTTTCCTTCAAAAAACTTATAGGCAGCTGTAAGTTTATTTTCCAATAAATCTCTAGTCATTATTTCTCCCAAAATCAAGCAGTGGTAATAGGATCAATATCAATGATTACATTCATGTCTTTATGAATCCCTTCGGCTTTAAGAAAACTGTTTACCTTTTCCAGGTCATTGGTTTTTATAAGCATGGAAAATCTGTATATACCTTTGAGGTTATATATCATGGCAGGTGCCGGCCCTATTATCTGGTTACGGGAATCCTTGCCAAAATATTTCATAAAGGAGTTTTTTAGGCCCTCGGCCTGCAATCTTGCCTCATCGGATTTTTCATTCTGAAATATAAGTTTAACTATTCGGCAGTAGGGCGGAAAATATAAAGCCTTACGAATTTTCAGCTCCTCAGTGGCAAAGCTCTCAAAATCCTGATTAATGCCACACTGAACTGCATTATTGTCCGGAGCATAGCTCTGCACAATAACCTTTCCTGGAACGTCTCCACGACCCGCCCGGCCAGCCGTTTGGGTTATCAACATAAATACCCGTTCTGCAGCCCGAAAATCAGGCATATTAAGTGCAGAATCAGCACTTATGATTCCAACAGCAGTAACGTTCGGAATATCATGCCCTTTGGCTACCATCTGTGTCCCCAGTAAAATATCAAACTCTTTGTTTCTAAAGCGTTTTATGATATTGGCATGTGAGAACTTCCCGGTTGTGGTATCACGATCCATGCGAATAACTCTGGCAGAAGGAACAAGAGTATGCAGCTCCTGTTCCAGCTTTTCGGTTCCGGACCCAAAATATTTTATATACCTGCTTTCACATTTTGGACAAACATCCGGGACTGGTACGGTAATATCACAATGATGGCACATGAGGCGTTTATCCTTATGATAAACCAGCGGCATACTGCATTGAGGACACTTGATTACTTCTCCGCAGGACCTGCACATTACGAAGGTAGAAAATCCACGGCGATTTAGCATCAAAATCATCTGCTCACCCTTGCTGATAGTTTGCTCAATTAGCTCCCGCAACGGTTTGCTTATGATATTACGCCGACCTTTTTTCAATTCCTGACGCATATCGACACAATAAATTTTTGGCAATGGCTTATTGCCTATTCGTGCAGGCAGCCGCAATACCTCGTATTTTCCGTTAATGGCCCTAAAATGGGTTTCCATGGAAGGTGTTGCACTGCCTAATATAATTGGTGCTCCATAGCATTGAGCTATTTTCTCAGCTACAACCCGGGCATGATATCTTGGGGACTCATCCTGCTTATAGGAATTATCCTGCTCCTCATCCATAATAATCAGACCGATATTATCTACTGGTGTAAAAAGAGCTGATCTGGCACCTATTATGATTCCGGCCTCACCACGGCGAACGCGTAGAATGGCATCATTTCTTTCACTGATGGAAAGTCGGCTGTGAATAACAATAATATCATCAGGAAAATAACTTTTGAAAGCCTGTACCACCTGACCCGTAAGGGCTATTTCCGGCACAAGCACTACAACCCGTCGGCCCAGGTCTCTGGCATTTTTGGCAGCCTCTATATATACCTGAGTCTTTCCACTGCCGGTTACGCCATATAACAAAAACTCCCTGTATTCACAGGCTTCTATTGCAAAGGATAATTTCTCAACAGCATTTTCCTGATACTTGGTTAAATGTATTTCATCATGGCTGTCAGACCATCCCTGATAGCTATCCCGATAAATACGACGCTTATCCTTTTTTATATAACCACTGTCTGCCACGGCCTTTACAATAGCAGGAGCAATACCTTCCCTCTTTAGTTCAGGCATGGAAAGTACAATTTCCTTATTATCACAGCCATTGGCCTGATGTTTTTTTATAAGCTCCAGGAGCTTCTTTTGGGCAGGTCGGCGTTTTAAGGACAAAATAATATCATCATTTATTTCTTTTGTGGGAATGTAAATATTCTCATAGACAGCCTTTACTTTACTGTCAGCGACATAAGTGCGGCTGATTGCCCCGGACTGAAGCAGGGTTTCAAGATAAGAATTCAATTCTGAAGCTATTTCTTCCTTGCCCTCAGCAACCAGACGCTCCATAATCTCTTTTTTCCCAATACTGTCGGCGTCTGATATCATATCATATAAAATCCGATATCTGTCCACCAAAAGGAGGACATTATCCTTCATATCAGGAGATGCCGAATATTTTAGCTGAATATGTGCCCCGCTTTTTCCGGGAATGAACAGTCGCATTATTTCCCCCACTGAACACAGATAAAAATCAGCTATCCAGCTGGAGATTTCGATGAGTTCGCTGGAAAACCATGCTTCTTCATCCAATGTTTCCTTTATAGGCTTCAGCTCAAATTCGGATTTGATGGAATCCGAATCTACTTTCCTGATGGCGACAATAAACCCCTCAATATCTCTGCCACCAAAGGGCACTATAACACGCCAGCCTACATCCAGATAGTTTAGCTTATCAGGAATAATATAGCTGTAGGCCTTGGAAATACTTTTTATTGGAATATTTATATACACATCTGCCAGAATCAAAATATCAACCCATTTACTCAAAATAAAATTAATCTGACGAAATATCCCCTACCTAAAGGAGGTAGGGGACAATACCCTGTAAAATGAAATTTAATTATAACGCCATTGTTCAAATTTTTCTTCTTTAGAAGAAAAATCTTCCAATTAGCGTTTCAACGAGCTGGGAGATATGCTCGCCAGCTGTTGTAGTTTGTTTTCCCCCACCTAAAGAGGAAGGGGACATCTTAAAGC
>NZ_JAILFV010000070.1 GCF_024697385.1 Anaerovibrio sp. | reverse complement strand
CATATCATAAAGCTTCCCTTTTTTTGTGTCATTTTATTAACAGCCTGGTGCGTTATTCCTGCCAGCATATATATACCGCTAATATTCCATTTCCTATGGAAACAGTAAAATCCCCATGGTATTCGTCGGCCTGAACATTGCTGACGGCATATGGTTCTGCCTGGATCAGCTGTGCATTACTGAGCTCCCAATGGAGACCACTGGTGTTAACTCCAGACACCTGTGGACTTATGGGCAGCAGGGATATTGCCTTTGGGTTTGCTTTCAATGCAATCTGTATGGATTCTTTACTACGGAGGAAGAAGATTGTTTCCTGTTCGTCGGCAATGCAGCCATTAATCAGGGAGTTGCCAAAAGAAAAAATAGTGCTGTAGGTATGGTCAAAGCGGTTGCCCATAGCTCCTGTAAGGATAGTGTAGCAGTTATCCTTTTGTGCCTTATTAAGGGCTGCCTGGGTATCTGTGAAATCCTTGTGGGCATCATATTTTTCGATAATGGTGCCATAGTCCTTAGCCCATTGCAGGCTGTTAGAATTACAGCTGTCAAAGTCACCAAGTAATCTCTCCGGTACAAGACCAAGCTCGTGGCATATATCTACCCCGTGGTCAATGCACCAAAGTGTTCTTCCATTGACTGCCTTCTGCAGCCAATCCTTTGATGGCTGCCTGCCACCGCCTACCAGCAATAGCTGATTGACCGGTTTGCCCTCAATGTATTTTATAGTAATTTTTGGCAATTTTATCTCTGTAACCATAATAATCCTCAATTTCGTAATGCATTATACTTTGAACTACTACAATCCTACTACAGCAAAAAAAATATGGCAATTGCCAAATATTTAAACTGTCGGTTTAATGCCGGGAGTTTTTTTTGGTATATTACAGTGATAGAATAAATAATCTATAAGTGGAAATGATGAGGATTGGTTAAAGAATAATATTGAGAGGATTGGATTTTGGCTTGGTCAATTATTTGTCAAATTCAGCTCCATATATTATTATTATGTAGGTAGCATTTTTAAAATATGCATTTTAATATAGAAGGAAAAATCATGGAGGAATAGTAGTGGAACTAGATAATAGTTTAAATGCACCTGATAATGGCGAAATTTCCACCGATGAAAGCAGCTTGAATGCGGAGAAGCTTCCGGATCCATTGGAGGCGGCTCAGGAGGCTGCAAAACAGCTGGATGAAGCAGCAACCTTGTTGAAGAATGTGGTAAATACCCTGAGCTCACTGGAGAAATAATAGGAAATGGCAAAGAAACAACTTACATTAGAAGAAAAAATACAAAATGCTCTGGTTCCGGAGGAAGAACAGCCTTTTAAGGTGCCTGAAAACTGGTGTTGGACAAGATTGGGAAGTGTTGGCAGCATCATATTGGGACAGTCCCCAAGGCGTGATGACACCACGGAGGATGATTCATGTATTCCGTTACTGAGTGGTGTGGCAGAGCCTGATGATGGTACTGTGACCGTAAAAAAGTATGTTAAGGCGGCTACCAAAGTATCTCAGTTGGGGGATTTGCTCATTTCCATGAAAAATAATCTTGGCAAATCTGTAATTGCGGATAAGGAGTATTGCCTGGGTCGTGGTGTGGCAGCTTTTAGAAGCGATATCGTTGATGTTGCATACGCCAGGTATTGGTTGTTAAATAGTAAGAATTATTTGTACGAAAATGCCACCGGAACATCAACCCCTCAAATTTCCGGAAAAGTATTGCAGAATATGCCAATACCATTTCCGCCACTGGAGGAACAAAAGCGTATAGTTTCTGTTTTTGAGTCTTCATGGGCTGATTTGGAAAGAGCCAGGGCTTTAATAGAAAGTGTATTGGACGGGACAGCTATACGGAAAAAGTCCATTATCAATGGAGGGGTCACCGGCCAATTAACCTCTATATGGCGAAAAATAAAAGGTATCAGCAAGGATGACTGGAGGACCGGCTCCCTGGATTCTTCGGATATTTATAAGTCCTTTAGGAATTGGTTGAAGCAGTCACAGTGTGTTAATAATCAGAGTGATGATGTACAGGTGAGTGTCCCTACACCTCCGGAGCAGCAGGAAATAGCATCTATAATACGCAACCTGTTGGCCAAGGAGAACACTGTTGTTACAAATTGCAATAATGTACTGCATTCAATTGAGATTATAAAGAAAGCCATTAATGCCAGTGCCTTCTGTGGGGAATTGGGAACAAATGACCCAACTGAAAAAGTGCTTTGGAGGTTTTGAAGGAAGTAGTACAAAATCGATAATCAATCTATGCAAATAACTGCTGTATGTTTTTTTATATGGCAGTTATTTTTTGTGCAGAACTTCATATTAACCTTTAAATATGCTATAATTTACAAGTTAGAGTGCTATTAATATCTAATTAACATATTGTGTGGAGGTAGATTGTTTTGAAGAAAATGACAGGCAATGAGCTTAGGGAAGCATATCTTACTTTCTTTGCTGAGAAGAAGGGGCATTTGAGACTTCCGAGTGCTTCACTGATACCTGAAAATGATCCGACTTTGTTGATGATTGGTGCCGGGATGGCGCCATTTAAGGCATATTTTACCGGTAAGGTTAAACCACCTCGTCCTCGTATTACTACCAGTCAGCGTTGCGTGCGTACTGGTGATATTGAGAATGTAGGCCGTACTGCCCGTCATCAGACATATTTTGAGATGCTGGGTAATTTCTCCTTCGGTGATTATTTCAAGAAGGAAGCTATTCCTTGGGCATGGGAGTTCCTTACAGAGGTCTTGGAGATGCCAAAGGACAAGCTGTGGGCTACCATATATCCAAAGGATGATGAGGCCCGTAAGCTCTGGGAGGCCCAGCCTGGCTTTGACCCGACTCACATTGTTCCTTTGGAGGATAATTTCTGGGAGATTGGACCAGGTCCATGTGGCCCTGATACGGAGATTTATTTCGATTTAGGTGAGGAGCGTGGCTGTGGCAGTCCTACCTGCGCAGTAGGCTGCGACTGTGACCGTTATCTTGAAATCTGGAACAATGTGTTTACTCAGTTTGACCGTACTGAGGATGGCAAGTACAATGACCTGGAAAATAAGAATATAGATACTGGTATGGGACTGGAGCGCATTGCTTCAGTTATTCAGGGCGTACCAAGCAACTTTGAGACTGATTTGCTGTTCCCTATTATCGAATATGCATCTAAGGTATCAGGGGTAAAATACGGTGAGGATGCTGATAAGGATGTATCACTGAAAGTTATTGCTGACCATGCCCGTTCCATGAGCATTATGATAATGGATGGTATTTTACCTTCTAATGAAGGTCGTGGCTACGTATTGCGCCGTATCCTTCGTCGCGCTATTCGTCATGGTCGTATGCTTGGAATTAAGGACAAATTCCTTGAAGGGGCAGTGGACGCTGTCTGCAAGATATATGAAGGTGCCAGTGACTTTGAGGCATTGGCCCAGAAGCAGGATTATATCAAGAAGGTTATTTCCCTGGAGGAGGACCGCTTCTCTGCTACTCTGGAACAGGGGATGGAGCTTCTTGACGGTTACATGGCTGAGGCCAAGTCTGCAGGTAAAAAGGTGCTTGACGGTGCATTGAGCTTCAAGCTCTATGATACCTTTGGGTTCCCATGGGAGCTTACTGAAGAAATCCTTCAGGAAAATGATATGGAGCTGGATAAGGCTGCCTTTGACAAGGAGATGCAGGAACAGCGTGACCGTGCCCGTGCAGCACGCGCTGAAAATCAGCGTTTTGCAGTTCCGGACTTGAAGAATATTGATACAGCTGCTCTCAGGCATGATGAAAATGCCACAGAGGCAGAAGTAGTAGCTATTTGGAAGGATGGAGTTCTGGTGGATTCCCTCCAGGATGGTGAAGAGGCCGGCATCATCCTTTCCAATACTCCGTTCTACGCCGAGGGTGGTGGACAGGTCGGAGATACCGGTATGTTTATAAGCGAGCTGGGCAGGATCAAGGCCACAAATGCCAAGAAGCTGCCTGATGGAACCATATACCATGAATCCTATGTGGAAGAAGGTCAGCTTAAGGTAGGGGACACAGTGAAGATCAAGCTGGATAAGGTTGAAAAACTGTCATCTGCCCGTAATCATACTGCTACTCACCTCCTGCAGGCTGCCTTGAAAAAGGTAGTGGGAGACCAGATTAATCAGGCCGGTTCTTCCGTCAATGGTGACAGATTGCGTTTTGACTTCACGAATTTTGAACCTGTAAGCCCACAGCAGCTGGCTGATGTTGAAGAACTGGTCAATAATGAAATCCTCAAAGGTACAGATGTGGTTGTAGAGGAAATGTCCAAGGATGCAGCAGTGGAAAAGGGTGCCATGGCACTCTTTGGCGAGAAATATGGTGATGTTGTTAGAGTTGTCAGTGTTCCGGGGTTCTCCATGGAGCTTTGTGGTGGTTCCCATGTATCAAACATCGGGCAGATCGGGTTGTTTAAAATCGTTTCTGAAACCGGTGTGGCTGCAGGCGTTCGCCGCATTGAGGCCATTACCGGAAAAGCCGCATTGGAATATGCCAACAATAAGGCCAGAATCGTTGCCGAGGCTGCAGCAAAGCTGAAGTGCCACGATGATGAGCTGGTGGCACATGTGGAAAGTCTTACTGCCCAAAACAAGGAGCTCCAGAAGCAGCTGGATAGCATCAATGCTGAAAAGGCCAAGGAAGATGCTGCGGCACTTACTGACAAGGCTGAAAAGATTGGCGATATCAGTGTAATAGCTGCTGCTGTTGATGCTTCTGATATGGATGATTTGAGAAACATTGCAGATATGACCTGTGAGAAGCTGACAGATGGAATCGTTGTTCTGGGTACGGTTAATGGTGACAAGGTTAATTTGGTGGTTAAGGCCTCCAAGTCCGCTGTTTCCAAGGGTGCCCATTCCGGTAAGATAATCAAGGAAGCTGCAGCTGTTGTCGGCGGTGGCGGCGGCGGTCGTCCTGATATGGCCCAGGCAGGTGGCAAACAGCCTGCCAAGCTGAAGGATGCACTGGCTAAGGCTGTTGAGGTAATCAGGTCACAGCTGGGCTGAGAAATGTTTTTATCCTGAATGCAACAAGCTGTTGAACTCTGTATTATGGTGTTCAGTGGCTGGTGGCTGATTAATATGTAGCCTGGAGAACGATGCCTTCTCTTTTCGATGTAGATTCGACACTAAAAAGAAGGGGGGCAGGCGCTTCTCTTGCTTACTACGCTGATGGACAGGCTTTCTGTTTTATGTTGAAAGCTGTTCAGTCAGTTATATTAAGTTTAAAGTTTGGTAGAGTCAAATTTTATTGGAGCTAATTGGCTTCTGAGTGTTTCATTTTAGAAAGGTGTATTATTATGAATTTGAAACAAAAATTTGCTTTGCTGGCGGCTTGTTGCGGTTTATTAATGGCAATTATTTCTGTAGTTGGCCTTTATTCAGCAAACAAGACGCTGGAGGAAAGCGTAGAGGCTGAGCTGATTGCATCAGTTCGGGCTGAGAATGGAAAGATAAGTGAATGGGTTGAGGAAAGGGCTGCTATGGCAAAGGCTTCCAGGGATGCCATAACTGAAGCCGGTGCTGATTCTGCAGCTATGACCAATAAAATCAATCTGTCCATGGGCAAGAATGATTCCACTATCCTGGCTATGGCAGTGGCCAACAAGGATGGACTCTTCTATGATTACAAGGACGGGGATATTTCTGCTGATATCAATCCAACCACCAGGTCATGGTTTGTTGATGCTTCTCATAAAGATGCACCTTTTGTTACTGAGGCCTATGAGGATGCCGTTACCCATAAGCTGGTAATTTCCTGCATTGCCCCTTTCAAGGGGAAGGACGGACAGTTCTACGGTGCTATCTGTGAGGATGTGGAAATCAGCATGCTTGATTCAATGATTGCTGATTTTAAATACCGTGGTAATGGTGTAGGCTATCTTATTCAGACCACTGGTGAGGTCTTGGCATCAAATGATGGGACCACACCTTTGGAAAAAGTGGACAGTAAGCATTGGGGAAACCATTTCAAGGAAATGGTAGCCCAGGGTGAAGGCTTCTTTGTTGATGGATCAAATGTTGTTGCGTATTCTACCTTGGAGGATACCGGCTGGTTGGCCACAGTGGTTGTAGATAAGGATGTGGTGTTCGAGCCGGTGTACAATCTTCGCAATACCTTTATTGCAGTGAGCATCGTTGGCCTGCTGCTTATTATTGCTGCCTGCCTTATGTTTGGCCGTCAGCTTCAGAGCGTTGCGATTTCACTTAAGCATGCCGCAGAGGAAATGGCTGCCGGTAATCTGGCAGTGGAAAAGGTAGAGGTAACCACTTCAGATGAACTTGGAGATATGGCAGCATCCTTTAACCGGATGCATGATCACCTGACAGGGGTAATAAAACATATGGCCAGCACAGCCAATCAGGTAGCTGCTGCATCTGAGGAGCTTACAGCCAATGCCTCCCAGTCAGCTGATATATCTGTCAATGTGGCAGAGACCGTTGGGGATGTAGCCAATGGCATGGATAAACAGCTGGATGATATCGACATTGCCAAAAAGAATGTAGATATAGTATACAGTGACATTAATGTCATGAACGAAAAGGCTCAACAGGTAGCTTCGGAAACAGCAGCAGCCTCTGCTGCCGCTGCCAAGGGACAGGATCTGATGGAAGACGCCATTGGCAAGATGAACAACATTGAACGCAGTGTTACCCAGTCTTCCCAGGTTGTTACAAAGCTCGGTGAGAATTCACAGCAGATAGGTGAGATTGTAGATACTATATCTGCAATTTCTGAGCAGACTAATCTTCTGGCACTGAATGCAGCCATTGAGGCGGCCCGTGCCGGAGAACACGGCCGTGGCTTTGCTGTCGTAGCTGAAGAAGTCCGCAAGCTGGCATCTGAATCCCAGACCTCGGCTGAGGAGATAAGACAACGTATCAGCGATATTCAAAATGAAACCGTCAAGGCTGTCAAGGCTATGGAGACCGGTACCAAAGATGTTACGGAAGGTATTAAGTCCATCCGCAATGTTGGTGAGCAGTTCCAGGAAATCATGTCCAAGGTTAGTGGAATCAGTGATCAGATGCATGATATCAATGATGCTGCAGAAACAGTATCCAATGGTGCCTCCAGTATTGTTGAAGCCGTTGATTCCATTGATACTGTAAGCCGTGATACAGCCAACAGGACCCAGACCATATCAGCAGCAACCGAGGAGCAGTCAGCTTCCAATGAGGAAATTGCTGCTGCGGCCCATTCCTTGGCTGAATTGGCAGAAGAAATGAATAACGAAGCCAGCAAGTTTAGATATTAATTCTATTTTTGAAGGACCTTGGCAAATGTCAGGGTCCTTTTTGTTTTTTCTTGATTTTGTAAATTTATTGCAGTATATTGTTAAAAAAATTTTCCCATCACAAAAATTGGAATGGTATAATACCGTTTTTTATAGTACAATTTTGGTAAGAGTTTAGGGGATGGTAGTTTGCAAAAACTTGTATTATATGCGGTGATGATAACATCTTTTGTAGGTGCCTTTGTGGGCAGTGGTATCAATGTGGCAGTACCTTCCATAGGACATGAGTTTGATGCCGGAGCAGGTGATATGAGCCGCTTTGTATCTGCGTATATGTTTGGTTCAGCCATATTCACCCTCCCCTTGGGGAAGGCCGCAGATATTTTAGGAAGAAAGAAGCTGTATAAGATTGGTATAACCCTGTTTGCCATAACCTTGATTATCGCTGGATTTTCACAGTCTGTAGAATTTTTGACCACGATAAGATTTTTGCAGGGTGGATTTATGGCAATGGTATTTGGCCCGGGGATGGCTGTGTTGGTTTCTGTCTATGACAAATCCATGCGGGGAAAGATATTGGGCTATTCTACTGCAGCTGTATATGTTGGTTTGACCTGTGGACCTGCTTTGGGCGGGTTAATATGTACATACATAGGCTGGCGTTGGTTTTTTTTTCTTACCGGAGCCATAGCCGCTTTGGGACTTGTATTTTTAGCCAGGGTAAAGGAAGAATGGTATGGTGAAAAGGGAGCACCCTTTGATTATAAGGGCAGTCTCTGTTATATGATGATGGCACCGCTTCTTTTGTATGGTTTTTCGGAAATAAGCAGTCAGGAAATAGGCCTTTATTTATTCCTACTGGGTATTGCCGGTTTCTTTTTGTTTGTGTATATCGAAGGCAAGACACGATTCCCAATGCTTGATGTAAATCTGTTTGTGGGTAATCGGGGATTTTCCTGCAGCAATTTGGCTGCCATGCTGCATTATGCAGCTACCTTTGCCACCAGCTTCCTGTTAGCAGTATATTTGCAGGTTATATGTGGTCTGGGAGCGGCAGAATCAGGGCTGATACTGTTGCTGCAGTTTGTAATGATGGCGCTTTTGTCGCCGGCTGCAGGTGCATTGTCAGATAGGATTGACCCTGGAAAGGTAGCATCTGTAGGCATGGGAATTAATTGCATAGGTTTGGCTGTTTTATCATTGTTGGATCAGGAAAGCTCACTGTTGTTGGTGGGTGGAGTACTTATTGCCATAGGTATAGGCTTTGCACTGTTTGCCTCACCTAATAACAATGCAATACTTAGTTCCATTCCCAGCCAATATTATGGTACGGCATCATCAATGCTGGCTGCCATGAGGATTATCGGGCAGGCACTTTCCATGGCAATCGTTACAATAGTAATGGATGTCAATGCTGTCAAATCAATGACAGGCGATGATAATGACGGGCTGTTGCTGGCAATGCAGGTTACATACAGGATATGTGCGGTGATCTGTATGGCTGGTGTTGTGGCATCCCTGATTCGGGGCAAGAATAAGATGGCATAGAAATTGTGTATAGTTCATTGGAGATTTGGGGTATAGGCATGGTCAAAGGATTGCAGAAACGATTTATGGTATGGGCAGGACTGTCAGCGCTTTCCGCTGTAGTTCTTTTGATGATTAATAACATTGTAGGGATATTATTGTTATCTGAAAGCTTTCATATGGAGACTGGAGAATTTTTAGGGTATTTTGATAAAATCCTCCTTGGCTTATTCCTGTTTATCAGTGCCAGTTTGGGGTATAGCTTGCTGTTGAATGCCGGCCAGTTTGTGGAGCAGGAAAAAAGAGCCGTTGAGGATGATATTACCCAGCTGCCAAGTCTTACAGTTTTTAATCAGGACATGGTCAATATTTTGTGCGCGAAAAAACCAGAAAATGATTATGTAATGGTTGCTGTGGATATCGATAAATTCAAGGTTGTAAATGAATTTTTTGGATTTTCCCATGGTACCAGAATCATTAGGCTGGTAGGTAATATGTTGTCCGGGAATATGAATGCCGATGAGAAGTGCTATCGGGTTGGGAATGATCTTTTTTACCTGCTGCTGAAAAGCCATGGCAGGGAAAGTGATTATCAGAGAATAAGGGATATTTTGGATAATATACTCATAGATCTGGTGGCTATGGATCCCCGGGAGTACACAAATAATGTGAACGGTGGTATATATAATCATGTGCTGTCCTTTTCAGCCGGCGGGGTAATAATCAGCGTTAACAAGATGCAGGAATATTTTAGTGGCACTGCTGAATCAATAGCTGAACAGGGTATGGCACTGGCTGCCAAAATTGCTGATAATGCAAATATTGCCCGCAAAAAGGGGAAATATGAAAATAAGAACTCGGTGTATATTTTTGATGACAGTATGCGGCAGGCTATTCTGGAGGACAAAAAAATTGAGGATGCATTCCTGTTGGGAATTGAGCGCGGAGAATTTTTGATTTATTATCAGCCAAAGTTTTATATCGGTGGGGATGAGGCTGTCCATGGGGGCGCGGAAGCACTGATTCGTTGGGAAAGTGGTGAACTGGGCTTTATGCCACCAGGTAAATTCATTCCGCTTTTTGAGAGGGATGGAAATGCCACCAGATTTGATATGCATGTAATGGACCTTGTATGTCGCAATATTTGTGAATGGAGAGCTATGGGCCTGGAGGTCCTCCCTATCTCAATTAACGTATCCAGACCGACAATACTAAATGGACCGGGATATTTGGCCTTTGTCCGTGAAAAGCTGTTCCTGTACGATATTCCTCAGGACCTTATAGAATTTGAAATTTTGGAAAGCTCATCAGATGTTGATGAGGATATTGTGGTGGAGTTTATTAACAAGATTCATGGTATGGGCTTTAAGGTATCAATAGATGATTTTGGTACAGGCTGTTCCTCCTTGGGGTTGCTTCGCCGAATTCCCCTGGATACCCTGAAGCTGGATAAGAGCTTTTTTGATGATATGAGACTTGATATGACCGAAGAGGAATCAGCGGTCATAAGGTATATGATCATGATGGCCAAAACCATGGGCTTCAGAACAATCGCTGAAGGAATAGAGGAGAAGTTCCAGGTGGATATACTGAGGGAATTTGGCTGTGATATGGTCCAGGGGTACTATTTCAGCCGGCCTATTATTGCGGATGAATATGAAAAGATGTTAAAAATGAGTCAATAAAAATGATATAACGAGCTTTAAGATGTCCCCTTCCTCTTTAGGTGGGGGAAAACAAACTACAACAGCTGGCGAGCATATCTCCCAGCTCGTTGAAACGCTAATTGGAAGATTTTTCTTCTAAAGAAGAAAAATGTGAACAATGGCGTTATAACAAGGCCATTGGCAAAATCCTTGTGGTGAATCCAAGCCTGGTAAGACGCAACAGCCTAAAGCACTTTACGTTAAAAAAAAGACGGATATGGTGAAGGGAGCTTATTATGAGTACAATTAAACTGCTTCAAGCCACTGAAGATAGTGTGGTGATCGGATTTTTTAACATGTTGAGCAGGGAGAATGCTTCCGAATCAGAGATCGAATTGTTTAAGCTCAGGAAAGATAATCCGCAGGGGAAGCTGGTATTTGATTTTGCAGGGTTGGAATACATTTCCAGTGCCGGTCTTCGCGTCATACTGAAATGTGCCAAGGCTGAACGGGAAAAAATCAAAATCATAAATACTAATATGGAAATATATGATATTTTGGAGACTACAGGCTTTCATCGGCTGTTTGAAATTCATAAAACCATGGAGCAATATTCCTTGAAGGATTTAGAGCTTATAGGTCAGGGGGCCAATGGTGCCGTTTATCGTATTGACAGGGAAAGAATTGTAAAGGTATTTCAGAAATCGACACCTATGGTGGATATCGAAAGGGAGAGGTCCATGGCCCGTGAAGCCTTGATTGCCGGACTTCCAACAGCGATTTCATATTCAGTGGTGAAGGTAGATGACTGCTATGGAATTGTGTTTGAACTGATAGACTCAGAGACGCTGTCCCGTGTAATGAGCTCAAGACCTGATGATTATGACAGCTTAGTGGATGAATATATCCGTTTATACAAGCTGATACATGAGACGAAAGTGACCGATGCTGAGTTCCCGTCCATAAAGCAGATATACTATGATGCTATCGATGGGTGCAGGGATTATTATACTGCAGAGGAGATAGATAAACTTATGGCCCTGGTGAATTCAGTGCCTGATGCAGATACATTGATTCATGGTGATTATCATCCAAACAACATCATGGTGCAGAATGGAGAATTGATTCTTATTGATATGGGAGATATGAGCAGGGGGCATATCCTTTTCGATTTTTTGGCAACGGCTACTACTCAATACAATTTGGTTAATTTGAATCCTGAATACGCTGAGTATCTCGTAAAAATGCCTGTAGAACTCATAAAAAAAAACTGGAGAAGACTTATTGATGTATATTTTAAAGAGAAGACAGATCAGGAAAAGAAGCGGATAGAGGATCAGATATGTAAGTTTACAAAGCTTAAGGTCGGTCTGGCACCTGTCTTTGGCAGAGGTGCGGCGCCTGAGATTATACAGGCCAGCATTGATGATGCCAGGGTTAATCTGTTGCCTTACATCGATGACCTTATTGGGGCAGTTGACTGGTAATGGAGGCTGTTATGAAAAAAGTAGTTTTTTACTCGAGCAATAGCAAGCGCAGGGATAAGGGCAGCAATTGCACTGTTTACCCCAATTGGGCAAATCAGTGGGATCAAATGGCGGATCGTCATCCGGAATTGGACATAACTCTGGTGGTTCAGCTTAACGGTCGCTATTTTCTGGACATAAGGGATGGCGAACTGATAAGGACTCCGAAAAAGGTGCATCTGGAGATACTTCCCCCGGAAGCAAAGATTCCTGAATTTGTAGCTGCTGTATCGGGTCTGTCTCCCGATATTGTTATCGCCATGCCGGGGCCGGTCAGTGGTTACGACTGGAATGGTATAAGAGATGCCACAATTGCAGAGGAACTTAGACGCAGGGGGCTTGAAACCATATGCTATAAAGCGGAGACAGCCCTGAACTGTTTTGATAAATGGAGAACACAGCAGGTCCTTCAGGCTAATGGTTTTCGTACACCTGACGGACTGTATCTTCACTATGATCTTTTCACCAGTCAGAAACTAAGTGCAGTTTCCACGGGAAATGTTTATCAGGAATATATATTGAATCAGGTGGAGAACATGGATATGCCGGTAGTCATAAAGAGTACTACCGGTTCTTCCTCGATGGGCATCCATGTGGCAAAGGATTATGAGGATGCAAAGGCATATTTGCTTTCTGGGAAATTAACTGAGGATGTCCTGATTCAGGAGTTCTTGTCTGGCGATGAATATGGCATGGAGGTTCACGGCAGCAAGGGAAACTATATTATCTCACCGCCATTCAG
>NZ_JAILFV010000060.1 GCF_024697385.1 Anaerovibrio sp. | reverse complement strand
GACAGCATGATGTCATGCTCCGTAAGCTGCAAATGTGCCGCCAGCTCCCTGGCATAGGCTGTAACATAGCCAGTATGTATTTCCTTGGTTTTTATCCCCAGCATAACACTTTCATCATCTTCATAAAATGATTTCATATACTGGTCCATCCATCCATGAGCCTTTTTCAGTAAATCCTTCATCTATTAACAGCCACCACCTGATACAAAACAAAGGAGCTGTATCCACAGCCCCACACAATTATTCTAAAATTATATCACAAATAAGCTAATATTAAAAACCTGACCGGGTCTTTGGCAAATAAAAGAGCCGGGAAAACGGAAACCCGCATCTCCCGGCCCATGAAAAATCATCAGCGGACAAATACTACATTGGCATTGTTCAAAAAGCCTGTCAGCTTGTTTTCGGATAAGATGAGCTCTGCATCAGCCTCAGAAATCACAGGGCTGCAGCCTCCTTCAACGCTGCTTGCCTTGACAATTAATGGATTATTGCCGGCTCTTTCTACCCCTGAGGCAAAATTTTTGGCATAGCTTACATAGCCCTTGGCAATAATTTCATCATGGGAAAAGTGCTCTGCTCCATAAACCACCTGACGGTTGGCTGTAAATACTGCAGGTGCCATTGCCGGCTGAAGTCCCAGACCCTGGCAGTCAATTATGACACCGGTATATGTACCGCTGGCCACCGGAGTTCTGGTATATGATGGTGCTGGCTGAGGTGCAGCCACAGGTGGTGCAGACGGTGGAGTCACTGAAGGTACAGATGGTGCCGATACAGTTGGCGGATAAGACGGTGCAGCCGGGGTCACGGCCGGCGGAGTTATCTCAGAAACTGAAGGTGCTGTTGGCATAGCCGGTACAGGAGCTGCTGTCCTGAACTTTTCAGGTTCAGGGAAATTCACTCTTTCCTTTACCGGTAAAACTGCAGCGGCCAGGGAGGACTTACCGCCATATACAGGCAGTTCAACTACTACATGGAAATATCCCTGGGCATCCTGATATTTGTCAATGACCTTGGCTCCCTTGACCAGACCATTGATTTTGGTGGTAATTACATCACTTTTAATAACAGCATCCTGTACCACTGTAGCACTGTCAATTCTGATGCTCCCAATTTCCTCAAGAAGATTGCGCATGGCATCCAGCTTGGCAGCCCGATATCCATTTGGTGCCAGCTGCCCCGGAGCCGCCACTCCTTCAGCCACTACATTTCCGTTGCTTATATCTGTTTCAGCAAAGGCAATGGCTGACATGAGCAGCATTGTGACAGCTGTTATCAATACGATTAGCTTTTTCATGGTTTTCCACTCCCATTATCACTTAACAAAAACTACGTTGCCTGCATTGAGGAAGCCGGTCTGCTGATTTTCTGCCAGGATTTTACCTGCATCAGCAGAAGATACTATAGGATTGACAAAATCCTTGATTCCCTGTGCCCTGACGATAAGAGGATTGGAACCGGCACGGGAAACACCATTGGAAAGGCTTCTGGCATAACCTACATAGCCCTGATTTATTACCTGCTCATAGCTGAAATTAACCTTGCCGTATACCAGCTTATTATCAGCGGTAAATACTGCCGGAGCCATTGCGGTTTCCAGACCAAGTCCGGTGCAGTCAACGATCAGTCCGGTATATGGGCCGGTGCTGGCAGGAATCTGAGGTACAAATACTGATGCTGATGGCAATGCTGCCGGTGGTGCAGTAGTAGCAGGCATAACTGCTGCTGCCAGTGACTGGGCACCATGAACAGGGAATTCAATGATTACATGATATCCATCGGCATCCTTGAACTGTTCTACTACCTTTGCTCCCTTGAGCATACCGTTAATTCTTGTCTTGATAACATCGCTTGCAGTGATGCTGTCCTGAACTGTAGTCTCGGAATCGATGTGCACTCCCTGAACTTCCTCCAGGGCATTGCGCATTGCATCCACCTTGGCTGCACGATACCCGGCTACAGCATTTTTATTCTGGAGAGCTCCTACGCCATCTACCCTGATTACTCCGTCGGTGATATCCGTTGATGCAAAGGCCGTACAGCCTACCAGCATCATTGCCAGGGCAACTATTGTCGCAAAAATCCTTTTCATGGTTCATTCCTCCTAAAAAATACTTGTATACTTAATTTTTATTTACTCCCAATACATCCTTTGAAGATTGAGTATTACCGTTTATTACGCCAATATTTCAAGGTATCATTGGCCATTTTTTCTGCTGCGTCAAGTCCTGCCTTCGCCAGTACCAGCCGTTCTGCCTCATCAGGAGTAACAGCTAATATTTCATAGGTTTCCTGAAAACTGCCAATAATTTGTTTTTTCATGCAGTCATAGGCATGAATTCTCACTATTGACCTTCCAAGATACCCATTTCCTACCGGATTTGCGGTCACTTCCAGGACCTCAGCTTCACCTACAATTGCAAAATTTACCATGATTGTATTATTCTCAATCAGTTCCCTGATGCCATTGTCAAAGCTGGAATAATCACCTGTGGTATAGCTGTACCTTGCAGCAGCCAGGGCATCATCATCCACTTCTGTCTGAAACCCCTGAAGCTCAAAGCGGTGATTGAATGCCTCCATCAGCTTCTCACTGAATGCCTTGTTATTTGTTGTACCCATGGCCCGCATAATAATGCTTGCCGTCATATCATCATTGGCAGTCTGCCGGCCGGCCACTCCGCGATAAAAATCCCGCTGCAGGCCTGTACGGTTTACCATTACCTCGGCTATTACCATAATCTGATTGCCACTGCTGTTCTTCTTTAATACTATGCAGCCTTCCACATAATCATTGTAATTTTCCATTATTTTGGAAAAAATACTTTCAGGATCATTCTCGGCCCGCGTATCGTGGGAAAAAACCTTAAAGACCGCTCTTTTTTTTGCGTCTTCCTCGGCTGTTTTTTCCTGACCATCCTGAGCCATACCATTCATCCTCAGGGTAACCACCCCGTCAGGCTTCACCTGGGCAAAGCCGGTACTGAAAAGGCACAGCCACACCGCCACCAGCACAGGAAACAGCTTGAGTACCCTGTTCATCATATCCCATCATCCTCCTGCGAGTTCACCATCATTGTCACTGTACCTGCAAAACAATTTTGGTGGTACTCTCCAAAGGTATCAGGGCTATGCCATTATCACCGGCCGCTTTCACAATTTCCTGGGAAAGTTCATACAAATCATCCCAGCCGGTACCGATTATCTTTATTTTATATACACCCTGAGGGGAAAATCCCGCTCTGGTAATCCGGCAGTTCGCCCCCTCCAGCAGACTGTTGAAGAAAGCACTTTGGGAAGCCCTGTCCCTGATTCCATGTATTTCCACGGTAGTATTGAGATTGTTAACTCCACCGCGATTTTCAAACTGTATTGTTTTTAAAGCTGCCCCGGCAAGGTATTCAGCAGCCGTTGATGCGGCCTCCCGCCTGGCAGCGAATACTGCTTCGTCAGCGGTCCGTCCAACTCCTGTGAACCTTTCCATATAATTCTGGGCGTAACCATTCTGAATTCCTACAAAGGAGAAGCTCGCCTCTACTGCCGCCCTGTAATACCCGCTCGAGTCCAGTGTAACAGCTGTATCCCTAAGGGTTCCACACAGTACAGAATTTGCTTCATTGTCACCATCATTTCTGGCAAGCTGTCGCAGCTCTGCCGGTAATGGATTTGGACTGTGGGCCAGCAGCCTGGCTACATTGTCATTCACCACCAGCTGTATGCCCATTTCGTTGAGATATTGTCCTACAATATTAACGGCCCTCTCATCTCTCTGTACAGTTCCGTCCAGTCCATAGCCTATTACTGCTACATTGGCTATTTTAGGTTCCAAAATAGCTGTCATGGCCTTGGCCACATCGTCCCTGTATTTTGTCTCTATATTAGTATCGTCGCATTCCAGATCAACCTTTACTACATATATGCCACCCTGAACCCCTTCAGAAAGCACTGAATTGATTTTTACATAGCCGGTGGAGCGGGAAACTATTTTGTCAGTGACCAGAACCCCCATGTCCACTTCACTGTTGGATCTCACATACATGCCGACTTTGGTTTCCAGCAATGAACGCATGGCATCCCTTATGGCAGCCTCCCGGGCTTTTTGGCCATTTCCTTCATAAACAGCTGCTCCCTCTACGATCTCAGCCTCACATACAGGCTGCTCAAATCCCCCTGTGATGATGGATATTAATCCGGCTATCAATATGGGAATTAGCCATTTTTTATTCAGATACCCCATCATATTCTATCATCCCATTTCCTGAAACACTTTACCTGTCCTGACTGCCCAATTCCTGAGCCAACCCCAGAAGCAGGGCACTGTATATCATTTTATCATCATAATCTGTTCCGGTACCCTCCGGCAGCTTGACTGTTCTGGTATTCAACCTGCTCAGTTCAGCCTTCTCATCGCCTTCAACAGGTTTTTTTGCCAACCAGACCTTATGCAGGAAAGTATATACATCCTTCCCGGATTCCACAACCTTACTGGCAATTCCGGAAATATCCAGCCTGATTGGATATTTTGGGTTGGACATGGCAACATTCACCTTGCCGTTTGCACTATCGAGACTCAGCTTGTAAGCGGAATCTATCATGCTGTTGGCCAGATCCTCGCCTCCCACCGCCGGTGGATAGACAACCCGTTTGGTTTTTTTCTGGTAGGCAGATGTGAAATAATATCCCACCAGGAACCGTAAATCCTCGGCCTCAGCCTCCGGGAACAGGGCCCTGGCCTTTTGGGAGGACATGGCCACATCTGTCACCTGATAGGTTTCCATACCCATCTTGGCCTTGTCATCCTTGATATTTCGCTTTATATTGGAAAAATTTATATCCTCCTTAAGCATTTTTCTTGTCAGTGAAATGATTTTACGGCTTTTCTCCTCAGGGGTAATTTCTTCTGTCCTGAGGTTGCGCCACCTGTCCTTTTGGATATCATATTCCGGAATCCCTATGCTTTCCGCTTCGACCATTGGCACAATCCCCAACAGCCTCAGACTGACTGTATTGCCTTCGGCAGTCACCCTTTCCGGATCAAGGTTTTCTTCAGGTACGCAGAACAGTAAGGATATACCTGCCACAATGGTAGAAGTATATGCCGTATATAACGGATTGTTGTTTCTGGTGTCAATGGCGGTGCTTACCATAACGGTGGGATAAAGAAATATCCTGTCATCTGTGAGAAGCTGTTCACCACTGCTATGGTGAAGGTCCGCCGTCATCTCCCTTATTTCATATGGGAGTTCATCCTCCGCTGCCATCTTGTGCAGCTTTTCCCGGATCATATTGCCCAGCAGCTGCTGTTCATAATCATCCAGCTTTATATTATTTATGGAATTTTCATATGTGCATACCGGCTGAAGATACACCACCGGTTTTTCTGCTGCTGCAATGCCTGTGGTCATCAATATCATCACAGTCATTGACATCAATATCCCAAAGACTCTTTTCACGACTATTCCTCCAGAACCGCACTGTTTTTGTTTATAACGCCATTGTTCAAATTTTTCTTCTTTAGAAGAAAAATCTTCCAATTAGCGTTTCAACGAGCTGGGAGATATGCTCGCCAGCTGTTGTAGTTTGTTTTCCCCCACCTAAAGAGGAAGGGGACATCTTAAAGCTCG
>NZ_JAILFV010000048.1 GCF_024697385.1 Anaerovibrio sp. | reverse complement strand
TTTAAAAATAAGATAGACGGGAGAAACAGGTTGTGAAGGTAAAGGTGAAATTAAAGATTATATTGGTAATATTTTTTTCTATGCTAATTACCACCGGGTGTGAGGCCTTGTCGCTAAATGTATCCAATGGCAGTGTTCAAGAGCTTATTCGGTTTGCTGCCCGGGAAGGCAATATCAATGTGGTAATGGACAGTGGCATTGATACAAAAGTCAGTGTAAACATTAAGGATTTGTCACCTAAGGAGGTTATTCAACAACTTGCTGCAGCTGGTGGTCTTACTGTGCTTACCCAAGGGGATATTTTATTGGTAGGACGGGGGAAAGATTTATCCGTTCAATTAGGGCAAGTGCATATTATTCCCATAAAGTATACGGATTTAGTGGAAATGCAGGGCGCAGTGGAGCTCTATCTGAAAAATCGATACTCAGGGGATAGGAAGCAGGTGGAGGGCCGGAAAAAGTCTACTGGCCAATCCGGTAAAGATAATGTGAAAGCTAAGATGGATGCAGGTAAAGATAGGGATAAGCCCGACCCTGGCAAGGTGTTAGCCGAGAAAAATATTCCCCAGGTGGGGCTGGATGTTAATTCACGGTCCTTGTTGGTATATGCCACGCAGGAGGAAGGGACTATAGTTCGCCAGTTGGTGGAAAAGTTGGACGTTCCGGCCAGGCAGGTATCTTTGGAAGCCAAGGTGGTTTCCATGAAGAAATCACTCGGGGAAAAAATTGGTGTTAGCTGGGAATGGAGCAAAATTCCGCATAATTTTACATATGATGCCACATTGGAGATGCTTATTTCCCAAGGTAAAGCCCGGGTGTTATCCAAGCCCAACATTGTTACTATGCAAGGCAGGGAAGCTATAATAAATATTGGGGGCGAAGTGCCGGTACCAGCAGTGTCAGTTACTAACACTACTACCACTACTTCAATTGACTATCGCCCAGCGGGAATTATTCTGAAGTGTCGTCCTTTTGTAAATGATAAGGGATACATAGAATCAACATTGCATATTGAGGTCAGCTCACCAAGCTATGTCAAGGAAATGAAAGCCTACAGTTTTCAAAAACGGTCCGTGGATACTCAGGTGCGGCTTCAGGATGGGGAAACTCTGATTATAGGGGGACTGATAAGCAAGGATGAGGAAAAACATTTTACCAAGGTACCCTTTTTGGGGGATATTCCCATATTGGGTAAACTGTTTCAAAGTAGCTCACATCTGGAATCTGAGGACGAAATAATGATTTTTATAAAGGCCAAAATCCTCCCATAATTTGTGAAGTATTCTTAAAATGTATTGGTTTGTAATATTTAATAGGAAGTTTTTCCTATTTTGAATGGAAAATTTATAATATTTGGTTTATAATCATATTAGTTATGGTACAATGGTGTGGCGTGATGAGTTTTATAGTTTGAAGTGAGGGAAGGCAAATGGCAATACGAGTGCTGATAGCAGATGACCATGCACTTTTACGGCAGGGTATTAAAAGAGTATTAAACTTTGAAGATGATATTGAAGTTGTTGGTGAGACCGGTGATGGGCAAGAGACACTGGCCAGAACTTTAATGTTGCAGCCGGATATCTTGTTGCTTGACCTCAATATGCCCGGCCTTAATGGCTTGGATGTGGCCAGTCAGCTTCAGTCAACAAAGTGCAATACCAAAATCATTGCCTTGACAATTCATGATAATGATAACTATGTTATTGAAATGATGAAGAATGGTGCCTCTGGTTATTTGTTAAAGGATGTGGAACCAGATATACTTATCAAGGCTATTCATATTGTCAATGATGGCGGAGCATATATTTATCCGGAACTGGAGGAGCGCATTTTTGGCAAACTGCGGGCGGATGAAAATGTGACCGAGAAGGCCAAGGAATTGTGGCGGTCTGGTCGGGGCGAACGGTTGACTAATCGGGAGCTGGATGTACTGGCCTGCATTGCCAAGGGCTTTAACAATCAGGATATTGCCAAGACGTTTTTTGTAAGTGAAAAGACCGTGAAGAATCATCTCACGAATATTTTCCGTAAGCTTAATGTTAATGATCGGACTCAAGCGTTGATTTATGTATTAAAGCATAATATTATGAAGCTGGATTAAAGATACTTTTCGAGCCGCGGCGCAACCTGCCGTGGCTTTTGTTTTGCCTGTGGCAAAATTTGAACAATTGCTGTATAATTTTTAAAGGTGAATTGGATTCATTAATTTGAATTGTGTATTGGTGTGGAGAGTATGTATCCAGTAAATTTAAACATGAATCAGCGCCCATGTGCGGTGGTGGGGGGCGGCCAGGTGGCCCGGCGGAAGATAAATCGCTTGCTGGCTTGTGGTGCCCAGGTAACCGTTATATCACCGGAGTTGACGGATGAGCTCCGGACATTGGCGGAGACCGGAAAAATAACATGGAAAAAAAGTACTTACAGCCCAGGCTTGCTGCAAGGCTTTTTTTGTGCCTTTGCGGCCACGGACAATTCAGAGGTGAATCATAAGGTGGCCTTAGATGCCAAGGCGGCTGGTGTGTTGGTGAATGTGGCTTCGGAATCGGAGTTGTGTGATTTTACACTTCCGGCCTTGGTGGAGCGGGGAACGCTCCAGATAGCCGTAAGTACGGAGGGGGCCAGCCCAGGCTTTTCCCGCCTGATAAAACAGGATTTGGGCAAGCGGTATCATGAAGGATTTGGGGAGTTTACCGAGTTTTTACGGGACATTCGTCAACAACTCATTACCGAATATGGTGACAGCCGAGAACGGGAAGATTTGTGGCGTAAGGTTTTAACTGAGAAAGTATTGAATTTAGTTTTGAACGAGGATTTGGACGGGGCGAAACATGAAATCAGGAATGGAATTGATAGTATTGGGGCTGAACCATCGGACAGCACCCGTTGACATAAGAGAAAAATTCTGCCTGGCACCTGAGGAAATAAAAAAAGGCCTGGAAAAGCTGGATGATTATGAACTTTTACAGGAGGCAGTGGTGTTGTCCACCTGTAATCGCAGTGAGATTTACGCTGTGGTGCCTCGGGGCTGTGGTAATACCTTGGCCAGTTTTTGGACCGATTTGAATAATACGGAATGTACTAAGGAGTTTTTTCAGCAATACACTTATCGTTACACAGATGAAGAGTGTGTAAAACACTTGTTGCGGGTTACCGCCAGTTTGGATTCTTTGGTCATCGGGGAGGGGCAGATACTCAGCCAGGTGAAGCATGCCTATGCTATTGCCCAGTCAGCGAATGCTACGGGGACCTTGCTGAATTTGCTGTTTAATCGGGCTATAGCCACGGGAA
>NZ_JAILFV010000034.1 GCF_024697385.1 Anaerovibrio sp. | reverse complement strand
ACCTTCCTGAAAATGGTCAAGGATTGGCTGTCCACCAAATATCGGGTAACCATTGTCACCTCTGGTATCCAGGCACTCATGTACATTGCCGACAATACGCCGGACTTAATCCTGCTGGATTATGAGATGCCGGTTACCTCTGGCCCTCAGGTGCTGGAAATGATTAGAAGCGAATCCAAGGTAGATTCCATACCGGTTATTTTCCTGACTGGAAAGGATGATCAGGAAAGTGTAATGAAGGTGCTGGCCTTAAAGCCTGATGGATACCTTTTGAAGAACATGGAACGAGGCCGCCTGCTGGCTGCTGTAGATGATTTCTTTGAAAAACAAAAATTCAAAAAGCTTCATGAGTCCAATGTATTATAATATATGAAATTGGAAACCTTCCGCCCTTGTGTTATGCAGGGGCGTTTTCAAAATCAACGTTTATTGAAGAAAACCAAGGAGGCACCGTAACATGCTTCAACGAAAATATATTGTATATAAGGAATCAGGCCATGAAAATGATGATAGGTGGCAGGATATAAATACGGTTTTGGCTGATGTAGAGGAACGTTTAAGAAAAAAGGAAAAAAAATCTCAGGAAAAGCGAAAGCTCAATGAAACACTTATTTCCATAAGGGATCGGGTTCGGGAACACGTTTTAAAGGATAATCCCCAAAAACAGGAAATAATTGATGATTTTGACAAGGTTATAGTCGACGTAAAGAATCGGCTGTTCAAAGAAAAGCTTGTCCGGGAAAAATGGTGGCAGGAGCTAAATGACAATTTAACTGATATAAAGAATCTCTGCAATACCATGAATGCCAAAACGTTGTACATTCATCTCATATTTCATGGGATGAATGGAGCTCTGGCTGAACATATACTCACTCGTATTAAAGAGGTATTGCCTGAGGCTGTTGTAACTGGTATAACCGAAACCCTGTTTGAGTATACCAATGATACAGAATCCCTTATAATAAGTGCCAATTTCTTTATACATTCCGAAATCAAGCTCCTTCAAATAGATGGTGCCCCTGCTGATTATGCACAGGAGGGAAAAAACTTTGGGAAATTAATTGCTGCATACCCTAATGCCAAAGCAGCTGCTGTTTATTGCAGCTGTATGGGAACGGAGTTTACTACCTTTTTTAATAACATGGTAAGCGGCAATGAAAATATCGTTTTTTTTGGCGCCTCTGCCGGAACCTTTGGGAAAATAACTGACGTAAAGTCTTCCAGTAAAAATCTTCTGCTGATGGATATGCATAATAAGCAGGAAAGTCAGTTCATTGCCGGGGATAAGATTATTTCCCTAGGAATTGTTGTTACCATTTTTTATGGTGATGATTTACATGTTCAAGGGGATTATGTACTAGGCTGGAAGCCTTTGGGTAAAGAGCTGACCATTACTGAAGCAATTGGGACAAACTGTATTGCCCGTTTGGATGATTTTCCGGCGACTGATGTCTATTACCATTACCTAAAGGTTCTTCCTGATGAAAATTTTATTTTCAACATTGCTGAGTTCCCTCTGGTAATTGAGCGAAACGGTTGTCTTATTGCCCGGGTTCCACCTATCCATGATGACCAGGGACGGATATATTTCAATGGTGACATTCATCAGGGAGAAAAGGTCCGACTTACCTATGCTGTTCCAGCTGAGCTTTTGCATAAAACTGCAAAATACAGCGATAAAATGTGTGATTTCGCTCCAGAAGGAATTTTCTTGGCCATCTGTGGTAATCGCACCATGTTTTTAAATAAGGCTGCCGATGAGGAGCTTGGCTTTTATCGGCGTTTTGTGCCTCAATTGATAGTAAATTATGGTACATCGGAGATTTACTTCAATCATGGTCAAGGGGGAATTCTTAACAGCGCACTTATCGCCATTGGCTTTCGGGAGGGTGAGCAATCTGACCATTGCGTATGCCATCCTTTAGTTCCACAAAAGGAGAAACACAAAGTTATTCCTTTGGCAGCCAGAATGGCAACCTTCTTGGATGCCATGACTCAGGAGCTCACTCAGTCCAATAAGGATTTTAAGGAAATGGCCGAACAGGCCAAGGCCGCCAATCAGGCCAAAAGCGATTTTTTGTCCAACATGAGCCACGAAATTCGCACCCCAATTAACGCTATCCTCGGTATGGATGAAATGATATTGCGGGAAGCCACTGATAATACTATAAGGGAGTATGCGGAAAATATTCGTACGGCTGGTACAACGTTATTGGGGCTGATAAATGATATTTTGGACTTTTCCAAAATTGAGGCA
>NZ_JAILFV010000174.1 GCF_024697385.1 Anaerovibrio sp. | reverse complement strand
AAGGCAAATAATATGAAGGAACCGGTGCCGGGCCCGAAAAAACCATCATAAAAGCCCATTACAAAAGCCAACAGAATGCACAGTACCAGTTTTTTCCCATTTATTTTTTGGGGCTTTGCATCTTTTCCCCAATTCTTTTTCAAAAGGGTATATACAAATACCAGGATGAGCATGACGATGATTAATGGTCGCAGGAACTCCGGAGAGATAAGCTGTACCATGAGCACCCCTGCCAATGAGCCTATAAAGGACAGTGGACATAATATCTTCATGAGAGATATATCTATTTTTCCTGCCCGTATGAAGGTAAGAAAACTTGCCACTGCACCCATTGAAGCTGCCACCTTGTTTGTACCAAGCACCGTAACCGGCGGAAGCCCGGTCCACATCAGGGCAGGAATGGATATCAGCCCGCCACCGCCTGCGGCTGCATCAATAAATGAAGCGATAAAGCCGAAAATAGCTAGAAATATCAGTGTGTCAAATTCCATATAATCACCTTTCGTTCCTCTAATCTGACATTATACAATACTGATGGCGGAATAACAATTGCAAATAGGGCAATTATTATTAATTTCCAGAATATAAATTATAATTATGATTATTGTGCGACTTAATTATGTTATGATATAATACAAAAAGGGTATTATTTTTTATTAAATCTTATTAAAAGGAGAGATGGAATAAGATGAATTTGTCAGTGAAAATTTTTATTTCTTTGGTGCTGTCTGTTATCGTTGGTCTGATAGCCGGAGAAGCAAGCCTGCCGTTTATTAAATGGTGGATTGCACCAATTGGTACCATGTTCATCAATCTGATCAAGATGATGATCGTACCTGTAGTATTTTGTTCTCTTGTTGTTGGTATTACAAGTCTGGGAGACACCAAAAAATTGGGGCGTATCGGCTTTAAGACAGTCGGTATTTATCTGGTGACCACTGCTATTGCAATCATTATTGGTTTTGCTGTAGCCGGTATTATCGGACCTGGCGTTGGTGCAGATTTCGTATCAGGTGCTCAGCCAAAGGTCAAGGAAGCTCCATATATCATGAAGGTTTTCCTTGATATGATTCCTACTAATCCTATTGATTCCATGGCTAAGGCAGCTATTTTGCCTACCATCGTATTTGCTCTGTTTATCGGCGTCGGTATCATAAAAGTTGGTGGTGAGAAGGCGGATGTTCTCATCAGGTTCTTTGATGCTTCAGCCGAGGTTTGCTATAAGATTATCGCCATGATCATGGAGATTGCCCCATACGGTGTATTCTGTCTCCTGTTGCCTGTTGTTGCAGCAAATGGTCCAAAGGTACTGCTGCCACTCCTTACAGTAATTGCTTGTATGGCTGTGGGTGCTGTTATCCATACCGTTGGTGTTTATTCAACAATGGCCAGCATTTGGGGTGGTCACAATCCTGTAGATTTCTTCCGTGGCATGAGTGAGGCAATGATGATTGCCTTTACCACCTGTTCTTCAGCAGGTACCCTGCCGGTTAACATGAAGAACTGCCAGGAGAAGCTGGGAGTCAGCAGGGAGGTAACTTCCTTTGTACTTCCTTTGGGCGCTACCCTGAACATGGATGGTACTTCAATCTACATGGGTGTATGTTCTATCTTTATTGCTAATGTATTTGGTATTCCTTTGGGAGTAGATCAGATGCTGATGATTGTACTCACCGGTACAATAGCTTCCATTGGTACTGCCGGTGTACCAGGTGCAGGTCTTATCATGCTGGCAATGGTACTCCAGTCCGTAGGCTTGCCGCTGGAGGGCTTGGCTCTCGTAGCCGGTATTGACCGTGTATTGGATATGTTCCGTACCACTGTTAATATCACTGGTGATGCTGCAGTTGCCATCGTTATCAACGAAAGCGAGAAAAAAGCAGCTTAATTGAAAATTTGACAGGGCAGGTATTCGGCAGAGGCCGGATACCTGCTTTTTTCGTTTTGAATGAAGAATAACATCCCCTACCGAAAAACGGTAAGGGATGTTTTTTGTTTAAATATTATGTTGTTTTCCGGGGAGAATTTTTTGAAATAGTATTTTATATAAAAAATTATATAAAATATTGACTATATATAATTTTTTATATAAAATAATCTTACAATAAATAAGATTCTTGAATTATATAACTACAAGGAGGTTTTAAAAAATGCGCTACAATGAATTGGATACTCCTGCATTATTGATTGACAGGGATAGATTAGAGGCAAATCTGAAGGAGATGCAGGCTTATGCAGATGAACATCATGTGAAGCTGCGTCCCCATACAAAGACACATAAAATGCCGGACATAGCCAAGCTGCAGCTGGAGCATGGTGCCTGCGGCATTGCAGTGGCAAAGGTTGGTGAGGCAGAGGAGATGGCTGCCCAGGGCATAAAAAATATTTTTATAGCCAATGAGATTGTGGGAAAAAACAAGCTGGAGCGTATTTGCAAGCTGGCCAGCTCCGGAGTGGAAATATCCTTTGGTGTTGATTCTGTATGCCATATAACCGCAGCCGAGGAAGTATTTGCCGCCCGGCAGGTATTTGTTCCGGTTCTTGTGGAAATCGAGGTGGGGGAAAACCGCTCAGGTATTATTGAGGAAGATGATTTTATCAAGCTGTTGGAAGCTTTGAAAAAATGTTCCCATGTGAAATTCGGTGGAATATTTTCCCATGACGGTAACAGCTATGAAGCCGAGGACATTGATCAGCTGGAGGAAATAGCCCAAGGAGCTCAGGAGAGAACCCTGAACTTTGTGAAATTGGCGGAGGAGCAGGGGATGAAGTGTGCTACTGTCAGCTACGGAGCAACCCCAACCTTTATGAATCATGTAAAAATCCTGGCGGGGATTACAGAACTGCGACCAGGCACATATGCCCTGATGGATGCTTCACAGGGGCATGCAGTCGGAACCCTTGATAAATGTGCTGCTACGGTTTTGGCCACTGTCATCAGTAAGCCTACTTCCCAAAGAACTATTCTCGATGTAGGAGCCAAGGGACTGACCATGCAGCGCCGTACTGTTGGAATTTGTGCTACACCAGGGCTGGGAACGATTTTTGATGACACTGATGTTCATATTGATTCCGTATTTGATGAGCATGCAATACTTTATGATCAGCCCTTTCATGATCGGGTAAATATTGGCGATAAGGTACGAATTATTCCGGTGCATATCTGTCCGGTATGCAATCTCCATGAAACAGCATATCTGATTTCAGGGGATGAGGTATTGAAGGAGATGAAGGTTTCCTGCAGAGGAAAGTTGAAGTAAGGGAAGAATCAGCTATGAAGCAAATATTATTACCATATATTTCAATGGCAGAAATGCTGGCTAAAACCTTTGGTGATGATTGTGAGGTAGTCATCCATGATCTGGCTGATCCGGCGCATTCGGTGGTATATGTGGCCAACAACTCAGTGACCGGACGCAGGGTAGGTGATAGCTTTGACCAACTTATCAAAAAGGTAATCCTGTCGGAGAAATTAAAGGATGACTATGTGGCAAATTATTATTTTGATGCCCCCAATGGCAAAAAAATCCGTTCATCGACGCTGCTAATAAAGGATGATAAAGGCAAATTGGCAGGGGCTCTATGTATCAATCTTGATACCACAAGGCTGTCCCGGCATATAGAATACCTGCAGTCATTTTTGCCGGGACAGAGGACGGAGGAGACCGGGCAGGCATCAGAAGCTGATAAGGAGCCGGACAATGTCAATGATATGATTACACGGCTTATGGAAGGGATTATTGGTTCTGAAGGCGGTGACGGCCTGACCAGGGATGGACGAATTGAAAAAATCCGTTTCATGGATGAAAAGGGAATATTCCTGATGAAGGGCAGTGTGGAAAAGGCAGCAGAAATGCTTGGTGTCAATAAGGTTACCATATACAGCTATTTGGATGAAGTCAGGGGAAAACGGGGGTGATTCCATGAAAATTCTGCAGGCACAAATTATGGTTTCAGCGTCTAAAAAGGAATCAATGGAAACAGTTGAAAGGGCATGTGAGCAGGCTGCCAGGGAGCAGGCCTCGATGCTGACATTGCCGGAGATGTTCTGCTGTCCATACGAAACATCAAATTTTCCGGTATATGCTGAAGAAAAGGGCGGTCCGGTGTGGCAGGGATGTGCTGATTTAGCCAGGAAATATGGGATTTATCTTTCCGCCGGCTCGGTGCCGGAAAGGGATGAGAAAGGATTGATATACAATACGGCATATGTATTTGACCCAAAGGGAAATCAGATAGCCTGTCACCGAAAAATGCATCTGTTTGACATTGATGTGAAGGGAGGACAGTCCTTCAGGGAGTCTGATACCTTGACTCCGGGGGATAGTGTTACAGTATTTGATACTGAATTTGGCAGGATGGGAATATGTATTTGTTACGATTTCCGTTTTCCCGAATTGGTCCGACTGATGGTATTGAAGGGGGCAAAACTTATAATTGTACCTGCGGCCTTTAATATGACTACCGGACCGGCCCATTGGGAGATTATGTTCCGTGCTCAGGCCATGTTTAATCAGTGTTTTGCAGTGGGGACAGCTCCCGCCTGTAATTTGGATGATACATATCATTCCTGGGGACATACCATAGCAGTAAGTCCTTGGGGCAGTATTATAAGTCAGATGGGGCAGGAAAAGGGGTGCCAGTTAGTGGAAATAGATTTTTCTGAGGCTGATAAAGTGCGGCAGCAGCTGCCTTTGTTGAACCACCGTCGCACCGATTTATACAGTTTGGAGGTAAAATAGTATGAAGACAGTAAGTATCGAATCAAAGCTTGAAAATAAAGGACATTATGTACCTGGGATGATTTCCGGAGGCATGCTTTACATATCCGGTCAGCTTCCGGTACATCATGAGACAGGTGCACCCTTGGCAGAGGGCATATATCAGCAGACATTGGACGCCTTGCACAATGTGGATCTGGTATTAAAGGCTGCCGGCTGCAAAAAGGAAAATGTTGTGCTGTGTCATGTATATATCCCAAGGGTAGAGTATTGGGATGAGGTGAATAATGCTTATGGGGAATTCTTTGGGGCGCACAGGCCTGCCAGGGTTGTGGTGCCAAGCAGGGAGCTCCATGGAGGGGCACTGGTGGAAATAGAAGCCGTGGCTGAGCTCCAGGATGATTAAGTTGTTGCTCCGGGGCTATGGTTGTTGGAATGTTTTCGAAGTATCAAATCATGAAAAAGGGGAATCGACATGGAATATATTTGTTCAAAATGTGGCAAGAAAATGTCTGTAAGCACCAAGGATCCAAAATGCTCCTGCGGTGGACTGTGGGATTTGGATTTTATACCACCTGAGTTTTCCTATGATGATATAGACCGGGATGAATGGAGCATGTTCCGTTACCGTAAGTTTATGGCCGTGGATGATTCCTGGAAAAATGTTTCCCTTGGGGAGGGGATGACTCCGGTTGTAAGACTGGATGATAATGTGCTGCTGAAAATGGATTATTTTATGCCTACTCTTTCTTACAAGGACAGGGGAGCTGCAGTACTTGTATCCCATTGCAAAAAAATCGGGGTGGACTATATTGTCCAGGACAGTAGCGGAAATGCCGGCAACAGTGTAGCCGCATATGCAGCCAGGGCTGGTATAGCCTGCGAAATATTTGTTCCGGAGGGGACCTCTCCCAAAAAGATAAATATGATCAGGGCCCATGGAGCTACATGTACTGTGGTGCCGGGAACCCGTGACCATTGTGCAGAGGTTTGTCGGGAAAAGGTAGCAAGGGAAGGGGTGTATTATGCAAATCATGTATATAACCCGTTCTTTTATGAAGGCACAAAAACCTATATTTATGAAGTCCTCGAGCAGCTGCATCGCATACCGGGGCATATTCTGATACCGGTAGGAAATGGAACGCTGTTTTTGGGTGTGATAAAGGGGCTTGAGCACTTACTGGCAAGCGGTATTATTGACCGTATGCCACAGATTATTGCTGTGCAGAGCGAATACTGTGATCCTTTGCTAAAGGCAGCTGCTGATGGCAGGGACAGCTTTGTTGAGGTGAATCCTCAGCCTACCTTGGCTGAAGGCATTGCTATTGGTGTGCCGATGCGGGACAAAAAGATTCTTGAATACGCATATAAGCATAAGGTTCGGTTTATCCATGCCATGGAGAAGGATATTCTTAAGGCCAGGGAATTGCTGGCGCTGAAGGGGGTATACTGTGAACATACCACTGCGGCCAATTATGCAGCCTACATTAATTATTGTGAAAAGTACGGAACCGCAGAGGACTGCCTGATTACCATGTGCGGTGCCGGACTTAAATCAGATCATTAATTCCAAAAAATATTATCAGTATATATCCCCTTACCGGTTGGAAGTGCTCTGCCGGTAAGGGGATTTTTTCTGTTTTAATTAAATATAACTCGGTGTAAGATGTCCCCTTCCTCTACAGGTGGGGGAAAACATACTTTAATAAGTGATGAGCATATCCCTCATCTCATGGGACGCAAAGCTGGTGCCCTTGGGGAAAAACGCTGATAGGAGTATTTTTCTTATAAATGAGGAAAATTTTGAACAATGGCGTTATAACGAGATAAAGACATTTTGATATCTCGTTGAAACGCTGATAGGGGTATTTTTCTCATAAATGAGGAAAAATTTGAACAATGGCGTTATAATACATGTTGACAGGTAAAATCATCTGTGTTAGTATATTAGCAATTTAATACTTTAATATAATAAAGATTGATTGGAGGATAACTCATGGCTTCAAAGGCTAGTGATATGGAATATTTAACTATTGCCCTGCCCAAGGGGAAGCTCTTCGGGCTGTCTGCGGACTTATTTGCCCAAATCGGTTATACTGCCGAGGATTTAAGCGAGAAGTCCCGGAAGCTGGTGATTGTAAATGAAGAAAAAAAGATAAAGTTTATTATCAGCAAAACGGCCGATGTTCCTACATATGTGGAATATGGTGCTGCGGATATCGGGGTTATTGGCAAGGATGTGCTGATGGAATCCGGGAAGGATGTATATGAGCTGCTGGATTTGGGATTTGGCAAATGTCATCTCATGATGGCGGTGGACAAGAACCAGAAAAGGCCAAAGCTGTCAGATTACGCCAATACCAGGGTAGCAACAAAATTCCCTCATATTGCCGAGAAATTTTTTAACAGCAAGGGAATGCAGATGGAGTTCATCAAACTTAATGGTTCCATTGAGCTGGGGCCTATTGTGGGTCTTTCTGAAAGCATTGTGGATATAGTGGAGACAGGTACTACTCTTCGTGAAAACAACCTTGAGGAGATTGCCTTTATTATGGAAGCCACGGCCAGGCTGATCTGCAACCGTGTCAGCTTCAAGCTGAAATTTGACCGCATACACCAGATGACTGAAGATCTCAGAAAAATATTGGAAATGTCCCGGGAGGAAAAATAATGCAGATTGTTAATGTTAAGGATGCCGGTATTATAGCTGTGGAAAAGCTGCTGAAAAAACCGGCCTTTGATCAGGTAGAGCTTAATCCAAGAATCCGTGAAGGAAATAAAAAACTGTTTGGACGCGACATGTCAGCCGCTGAAATCGTGGACATGATTGTCAATGATGTCAGGGCAAATGGGGATGAAGCCGTTATAAAATACACCAGGCTCATTGACAGGACAGAGTTTACTTCAGATGAATTCCTGGTTACTGATGAGGAATATAAGGCAGCGTACGAGGCTGCTGATCCTGATATTTTGGCTTCACTGAAAAGAGCCGCTGATAATGTTCGCAGATATCATCAGGAGCAGAAGCCAAATTCCTGGATGACCTATCGTGGGCAGGGCTCCATCCTGGGGCAGTCCGTTATACCGTTGGACCGTGTTGGTATATATGTACCGGGAGGTACGGCAGCCTACCCTTCATCGGTGATAATGAATGCCGTTCCCGCTGCTGTTGCCGGCGTACAGGAAATAATCATGATGGTACCACCCAAGGATGGCAAAATCAACCCTTATGTGCTTGTGGCCGCCAAGGAAGCAGGGGTTTCCAAAATCTTCAAGATAGGTGGAGCCCAGGCTATTGCAGCCATGGCCTTTGGTACAGAGACCATCCCTAGAGTCGACAAGATAACCGGTCCAGGAAATATCTTTGTCACTCTTGCCAAAAAGGCTGTTTATGGGCATTGCGATATTGATATGCTGGCAGGACCAAGCGAAATACTGATAGTAGCTGATAAGACAGCTGACCCGGCCTATACTGCAGCAGATATGCTCAGCCAGGCAGAGCATGATATGCTGGCCTCCAGTATTGTAATCACAGACAGTCCGGAACTGGCAGAAAAGGTTGCCGGTGAGGCTGAGAAGCAGTTGGCCAAGCTGCCTAGGCAGGAGATTGCCAGGGCTTCCCTGGACAAAAACGGGCTGATAATAGTGGCAGAGGATATCATGCAGGCCGTAGAGCTAGCCAATGTATCTGCCCCTGAGCATATGGAGATACTTACTGAACAGCCATTCCAGCTGTTGCCTTATGTACGCCATGCCGGTGCAGTGTTTTTGGGAGCGTATTCCCCGGAGCCTTTGGGGGATTATTTTGCCGGGCCAAATCATGTGTTGCCTACCGGTGGCACAGCCAGATATTATTCTGTGCTGAATGTGGAAACCTTCATGAAGCGTACCAGCCTGATATCATATACACAGCCTGAGCTCAGCCGAGTGAGTGATGATATTATTCGCCTGGCAGAGGCTGAGGGCCTTGAGGCACACGCCAATGCCATACGCATCAGAAAGCTGGATAAATAATAAATAGTCGGAGGCAATGTAATATGTCAAAGTTGAAATATAGAAACAAACTGGCGGATATGCCATCATATGATGTGGTGGAACGGTCCTGGAACATAAAGGTAAATGCCAATGAAAGCGGGATGAATCTTCCGCCGCTGGTGGAAGAGCGTGTAATGAGCCGTCTTTCCCGTGTGGCATTCAACCGTTATCCTAATGAGGACCTGGAAACGCTCATGGAGGCCATTGGCAGGAATTTTGGCATGGGCGTAGAAAATGTCCTTATAGGCAACGGTTCCAGTGAGATTATTGAGAAAATTTTCTACTGCTTTGGAGGGCGTGGCAGGAAAATTGTTTTCCCACAGCCGTCCTTTTCAATGTATCACATATATGCCAAGGCCGCAGAGGCCGAGGCTGTGCCGGTGGATTTATCCGGTGAGGACTACAGCCTGGATGTCAGGGAGTATGTCAATATTGTCAACGACAGCAAGGCATCGCTTTGTGTTGTTTGCAATCCGAACAATCCTACCGGTAATGTATTGCCGATAGAGGATATTGAATATATTGCCGCTCATACCAGCTGTGCCTTCCTGGTGGATGAGGCCTACATTGAATTTTATGGGAAGTCAGCAGTATCCCTGCTGAAAAAATATCCTAACATGATAGTTGCCAGGACTTTTTCCAAGGCCTATGGTCTGGCAGCCTGCCGCTGTGGATATATGCTGGCATCAGCTCCTATTACTGAGATGATAGCCAAATCCTTTATGCCTTATCACATGGATGTGCTTACTTTGGTAACTGCTGATACTGTATTCCAGATGCGGGATGAATTTGTTCCCCGGATTCAGATGACCATTGCGGAGCGAAATCGTATGGGTGGGCAATATGGTTCCCTGACTGGGTTCAAGGTATTCCCGTCCAATACCAATTTCATCCTGGTAAAATATGACAGGGCAGAGGCACTGAATGAATATCTGGTATCCAGGGGCATTGGAGTGCGCAGCTTTGGTCGGGCCAGGTTGCTGGAGAATACCCTGCGTATTTCCATGGGCAATCGCGAGGAAAATGATATGGTGTTTAAGGCCGTGGAGGCTTTTACAAAGGAGAACTGATATGCGTACTGGAAAGGTTATTCGTGAAACCAAGGAAACATCCATTGATCTTACCATCAGCCTGGATGGCAAGGGGGTTTCAGATATTGATACCGGTATAGGATTTTTTGATCATATGCTTACCCTGTTTGCCAGTCACGG
>NZ_JAILFV010000141.1 GCF_024697385.1 Anaerovibrio sp. | reverse complement strand
GCTCGTTATAACGCCATTATACAAATTTTGCCACAGGCAAAATCTTTACAAAGAGGTTTGAAGCAGAAGATATTGAATATAAATAATTGGAAGTCATTTTCTGACTGCCATAAATTTTTAATATACTATTTTCTGTATCTAAAGATATTTTAATTAAGACTGTGATATAATCAGAGAAGAAAATTCATTCAGGAGGGAACCGCAAATGAAACTAAAAAAATCAATCGCCAAGCTTCTGGTCAGTGCCATGATAACCACATTGCCTGTTTTTGCAGCTGTGCCATCACATGCGGATGCAAACTTGCTGAGTACTGTTCTTAATGTGGGTATTGCCGGCTATCAGATGAGCCAAGTCAACAAGGAAATCGATAAGATTAACAATACCGAGGAAGGCCGCCAGAGTCTCTTCAATGACATGAAGTCAAAGCAGGGAGTCAACAACGATCCTACCCTGAACAACCGTCTGGATGGTATCATGACTAATCTCCACAATGCCATTGCCGTCAGTGATTCATCCATAAACGAAAAGCCTTTCCTGTATTTTATCAATCCACAAAACGATTTTAATGCAGCCTGCTCCCTGGGGCATGTCATGACCGTAAACACAGGAATATTTGAGCTTCTCCGCACTGATGACGAAGTTGCGGTAGTTCTTGGCCACGAAATGGCTCATGGTCAAAAGGATCATGTTGTAAAAGGCTTCAAGAAACAGATACCGGTTGTCCTTGCAGCCACGGCAATAGCATCAAATACCAATACCTTGGGTACAGTCGTAACAGGTCTGGTTGTCGATTACACTACCAAGGTAAAAATCACAAAACCTATGGAATGGGAAGCTGATAACTATGCCTTTGATTATATTTCCGATTCCAGCTACAACCTTGGCGCCTGCGCCGCAGTATGGCAGAGAGTAATTGATAAGTACAGCAGCCAGCAGGATAGAATGAGCGGCGATATTTTCTCCGTATCTGACCATCCAAGCCATGATGAACGATTAAAAAATTATATTGAAAAACTCAAAAAATACAGTAACGACGCCATTGATGTCAAGGACAGCACGGTATACATCTACGACAAGGAATTTATCTCCCCTGCAGCTGCCGGTGAAATGACCAACAAAATCCGCAGCTATTATCTGGCAGGCAACCTTGCCCGGGCCTTCCATAATGGAGAAACCGAAGTATCTGTCAACTATGGTACTGTTTACATGGGGAACCAACCAATAATCACCCCAACCGCTGATGACGAATCCGCTGACGCCATAGCAGAAAAGCTAAACACCCTGAAAGTAAAGCCTGTTACCAAGGAGTAATCAAAATTTCCATCAATGCTTCCCGTAACCAATCGGGAAGCATTTTTTATTGTCTTCGAAAATTAAGGCTGATTTCCATTCCAGTAAAAAAAATGTACCGGGGAATATCAGAAAATGTCAATTTCTTAAGCACATACTTAATAAATAACTTTTTTTAAATATGCTTTGCATTTTCTTAAACAGGTAGTTATAATCTCCTTGTTTGAACAAATTAAGCACATGCTTTTGGAGGTTTCATATGATCAGACTGCCTGCCGGGCAAAAGGGTGCCATATTGGCGTTAACAGGCTCAATACTATGGGGCATAATGGGAGTATCCTGTCAATACCTGCTGCAGTACAAGGGGGTACCTGCCCTCTGGCTGGTGAATATCAGAATGTTTTTCGCCGGCATAATACTGTTGGTTGCAGATTACATGATATACCGGAAAGATTTCCTTGCCATATGGAAGGGCAAAAAAAATATAATCCAGCTCCTAATCTTCAGCTTTATATCCATCATGTGGGTGCAGTTTACTTACCTGGCATCGGTAGAGCATATGAATGCTGCCATGGCAACAGTATTTATCAGCCTCACGCCGATTGTCGTCATATTATGGGTGTCAATCACCAAGCATCATTTACCTCGCTTTTATGAAATAGTCTGTAGTGCATCAGCCATTATAGGCACCATTGTTATGGTCACCCATGGCAACATGCTTTCCTTGAGTATTTCTGAAGAAGGATTTTTATGGGGCATTATCCTTCCTGTTGCCGGAGTGATTTATACAGTACAGCCGGGCTATCTCATGAAGCATTTTCGGCCTTCAAATGTGGTAGGCTGGGGGCTGCTTATTGGCGGTACCGCTCTTTTGCCTGTGGTACAGCCCTGGGATATTTCCCAAACAGTTACCATAGATCTTTATTCAATAGCCAATCTTGTATATACTGTTATATTTGGCACTGCTCTGGCCTTTTGGACCTTTTTGTCCAGCCTGCAGTACATAAAGCCATATATTGCAGCCATATATGAAATGATAGAGCCAATCAGTGCCATTCTGCTGTCTCTCATGATTTTGGGAGTATTATATGAGCTGCCGGAATTCATAGGGACCCTTATGATACTGTGCCCAGTATTTTATCTGTCCTTTCGACATCAAACATAATATTGGTCATCGAAGAAGCTGTTATCAATCTCGCAAATAAAATACAAAAGCCTGAAGCACATTACCAACTGGTGGTAATTACTTCAGGCCTTTTTTTACGACTTATTTTAGTTTAGCCCCGTCCTTGAAGGCATTTCCAATTGCTTCCCCATCAATTTTCAAGTATTTGTTATTAACCGGATCAAAGGTTATAGGAGCCAGCTTCTTTACATCTACAGTTCCCTCAGGGGTCAGCACACATTCGTCAATGCTGACATTGACAATCTTGCCAATCAGCTCACCTGTGGACTTATTATAGCTTACTACCTCACACTCCAGCGCCATTGGCAGCTCCTTGATGAGCGGTGCATCCACAAATTCACTCTTTTCAGCTGTAAAGCCTGCCTTGCTGAACTTGTCAGCTTCATTGACACCACTGACAAGGCCAATATAATCACAGGCCACCATATGTTCAACATCAGCCATGCTGATTGTAAAGGCTTTTTTCGCCTCAATATTTTCAGTGGTTTTATGCTTTGCTCCCATGCAGATACATACCTCATTGGCACTATGTATACCACACCATGCTGCATTCATGGCATTCGGTGTTCCATCCTGATTATAGGTTGCAATGATAAACACCGGCTGTGGATACGACCATGGCTTTGCCCCAAAATTCTTTCTCATAAATGATTCTCCTCCATTCTCATAGCTAAACTTGCTTTACTTTCTCATCTATTCGTCAAAAAAGGTGAATATCCTTCATAAAAAAATTGATTGACGCAAAGAAAATTTTTCATCTCCCAAAAGTTTTAATGGCCTCCTTTTTACGCCAAATATATCCCACAAAAAGACTTAATAAAAATAAATAAAGAAAATCCTTAAAATCTGTATTTATCCATTGAAGCTTGGATATATCCATTGATAAGTTTGTAACAATCCCTAGCTTGCACAAATACTCGCTTTTTATACTTATATGAAAACACCACACATACCGCATCAAATAAAATATCAAGTAACTTCCCCGG
>NZ_JAILFV010000189.1 GCF_024697385.1 Anaerovibrio sp. | reverse complement strand
TATCAAGAAGCTATAAAAGCGTTGGAAGAATATGGTGATAAGGATTTGTTGGCAGATAAATACAGAAAAGTTAGTAAGGATATAAATATGTATGGCAAGTCTACAAAGTTGAAATTTTTTGCGGATGAGTGCATTAAAAAGAGAAGGACTTTGTTGACTGGAATAACTGATGAATAAATTATTTGTAATGCAATAAAATTTTAGTTCTCTAACGGAAATATATGTCCAGATGTTTTATGTTCTATGGAAAAAGGTGTGTATGTGAGAGATAACGGCTAGTGACACACTATTTTGGCTGGGCATCTGGACATTGGACTGGAAGGGGATGAGTCCTATGCTGGAAAAACTGAAGAGGGTACTGTCTAACGAAAAGAGATGTGCAAAATGTGGCTCTGATAAAGATGTGGAGAAGGTTTATATTTCCAGTTTCACGGGACAAGGGCATTTTGAATACTTGTGTGCCACCTGTGCTTTTAAGGAGAAGCTAAAAATCTATTGATAGGCAATTCTACTAAGGATATGAAGAGGTTGCCTGAGCGGCAACCTTTTTATATTTTCCATGATTTATACTTAAATCACTGAAGAAACATATTAACATAATATTCAACGGAGGAATGAATCATGGACATCATTTGGCACCCTGATACCGCTATTGATAACATCGTTTGGCCAAATTGTGAAGGTGCAATCAACGGTTTTACGGATAAAGAAGAAATTATTTCCAAGATAAAGAATCCAATGGAAGACTTGGCAGCTATAATTTTTGTCACTGAAAATTATATGACTCAAAATTATTATCCGGAAGATATAGTAGCCTTTGAATTGCAAAATCCGAATTGGACTTTTGACGATGAACCCCAAAAGTCTGAACTTGAACATATATTAAACTGTGCTGTGGGAGCAGGTACAACAATAAGAATATCTCCCGATGCTGATGAATGGGATAGGTTTGGTCTGGGACATTCGGATTTTTATGATGCAAAGAAGGATGCGTATATCCTTACACTTTTTGAGCGAAATATTGCACTCCAAGATATTGTATATATTAAACTCATCTATGATAGTGATTATTGGGAATGGTTTGAGAATAAAGATCCTTATGAGAGGATTATCAATTCTGAATACCCTAAGAAATATTTGCAATTCGTTGTTCCATGGCATTTGGATGAATGTAAGGTGCCAATAGACTACTCGGCTTATGGAATAGATGATAATCCATTTCAAAAAAGTTATATTGAAGAAAACGGAATTCTAAATATTATGTGGCGTTGCCCTAATAGGGAGAATGGGGTGTGTAATTGTAAAATGGAATAGGTTGCCTGGCGGGCAACCTTTTTTCATGTTACGTATTTTATACTTAACTCATATTAATAGATACAAATATAGCAAAAAAGGAGGATGTATCTGCGAGTTGATTAAAGAAAGTTATTTAGTACAGGTTGTATTGCAGGATAATATTATGAAGGTGGTGAAAAGTAAATATGATTGTAAAAACATATACAGCATCGTCATTAGAGGAGGCTATGGCCAATGCAAGGGCTGAATTGGGGGAAAAAATAATATTACTACAAGAAAAGAAAATCAGAAAGGGTGGTTTCCTGTGCTTTGGTGGAAAGAAAACCGTAGAAGCTACTGTGGTACTTGACAATTCCTCCAAAAGAATGACCTGTACAAATTGACAGAGCTTTGCAAATGAATACCAGTTCACTATTTGAGATGAACTGGTATTTTTATTGTAAAAAAGTATAGGTTGCCTGGCAGGCAACCTTTTTACTTTTGCTTCCTGTATACTGTTTACTAAGCAGGAAAGTTATATTATGTTATAGAAATGTAGCTAACGAGGTAGGAATAATCATGAAGGAGCAAATTATGGATGCTGATTTCGGCGAAATTGAGGTAGAGAATTATGTGGACGATTATTCAGAGGATGGGCTTTGGAGCAAGATAAAGGAAAATGTCGCATCCATTGGGATTAGCCTGATTTACAAGGCTTTACAGCTGTATTTTGTGGCTCAGCCACCAAAATGTCCTATGAAGATCAAGGCTGGAATATATGGCGCCTTGGGGTATCTTATTTCACCATTTGATTTTATTCCAGATTTTACACCAATAGCTGGTTATACTGATGACGCTGCGGCTATTGGTATTGCTCTGCTTTTGGCGCAGATGTACATAGATGATAGTATTAAGACTCAAGCTAGAGGAAAAATAAAGAATATATTTGGAGTGAAGGCTCTGGAAAAGCTAGATGAGGACTAAGGTGATTGCTATGGTTGGAAAAGAAAAAACACTAAGCAAAGAGATAATAGATGAGTATATTCAGTTAAACTTTAAGGCAAATTTTGATATACGTAAGAAAAAAAGTTATTTTGATATATTAAAAAGACCCGAATTAACCATCACGGGAAGAAGAGAATTTGCTGGGTCTAATGTTTCCAGCGATAAGCTGCAATATTTGTTGAGTAAGATTAAAAGCAAAATAGAACTGTCTTTTTCCGAAAAACTTATGGAGCTTATTAAAGAAAAAGGAAAAAAGCCAGCAGATATATATAAAAAAGCGGAAGTTGACAAGTCATTATTTTCGAAGATTAAGAGCGATAAAGATTATCATCCAACCAAGGGTACGGCACTGGCCTTTGCTATAGCCTTGCACCTAACGTTGGAAGAAACACAGGATCTAATTGGACGGGCAGGGTATGCCTTGTCTAATAGTGTAGAACGGGACCTTATAGTGCAATGTTATATTGAGTCAAAAGCCTACAATGTAAATGACCTTAATGGTAAATTGATAGATTATGGATATGACCCACTTACAAACAAATAATAGTATTTATATAAATTTTTTAAAGGTTGCTTGGCGGGCAACCTTTTCATTTTTTTACTATTTTATAATTAAATCATCCAAAGGGATAACTCATTTACAGAAAAATCAAAGGAGGAATTAATTATGAGTTGGTGGAAAAATGGTTTATTGTTAGGTGCAGGCGGTATTGCCGGATTGGCTATTGCGGCGTGGTTGGAGTCAGAAAATGATCCTTTTGGGGCTTCAAGAGAGAGCAGACGGGAGCCATCCACTACAGAAAGCATTGAGGCCCTTATGGAGAAGATTCTTGATGAAGCCCAGTGGGCCATGGATGAGTGTACTACTGACGAGCAACGGGAAAAGGTTTACGAAGAGGTTAAGGCATCAATCCAGAAGCTTCAGACTGCTCTGGAAAGAAGCGGGGACAAGATTATCACTGACCTCAAGGCAAAAAATAAAGAGGATGACGATGATGAACTAGGCAAATCTGATCCGGTGACCAAATACAGAAGCACGCTGGAAAAACTCCTCAAAGATTTGGATAATTCCAAGGCTGCAAGCGAGAAGGAAAATAATATAAAAATGGAATTGCCTGATGGAGCAATCTGAACATCTGTGAAACCGTCATAATATTGATGAAAGGGAGCTGAGATGTATGTTTACCAGAGGTGTTGATGTCAGAGACTTAGCCTGTGATGGTTATGGCTTTACTGCAGTAACATCCGGGATGAACAGATATGTGGCAAAATATCTGGAAAAACTTACGGCAGGTCTTGAGAAAAAGCCTGAACAGCATCAGGAGAACAGCAAAGAGCCGCATAATTGCAAAGGGTAAATTTAAATACATGGTATTATTATTTCCATGTGATAGCGTGGAAATAACAATACCACCCTTAGCAAGATGCTTTAGAGAAATATTCAGATCTTGTAACGGTATTAAATTGAGCTGGCAATTAAATTTTCTTCTAATACATTATTTCCAAAGATTAAAGTGAATGAAAGGGTGATTTTTTAGTGCTAACAGAGTTTGACGATTTTGCTGATAAGACCGTGATAAAAATTGTTGGTGTCGGCGGTGGTGGAAGCAACGCCATAAATTGTATGGTCAATGCAGGATTGAAGGGCGTTGAGTTCATTACTATTGATACCGATAAAAAGGCATTGTCTCAGTCTTTGGCTGATGTTCGCATACCACTTATTAATATGCTTGGAGGCGGTCTTGGAAATAGTTTACCACCCAATGCTGATTCTAAGATTGGGGACCAGACCGCGAAGGCATATAGCGAAGAAATACGTGATGCTCTAAAAGGTGCAGATATGGTATTTATAGTTGCTGGTATGGGAGGTACTACAGGCACCAGTGCAACGCCTGTAGTAGCGGAATGTGCCAAAGAAGTGGGGGCTCTTACCATTGGAGTTGTAACCCGTCCATTTACCTATGAGGGCAGTGTTCGTTCCAAGCGTGCCACGGTTGGTATGGATAATTTACGTCAGTATGCGGATACCACTATTGTCATTTCTGATGACAGGGTATTGAATACTATTGACAAATCCACTTCCTTTAGAGATGCCTTCAAGGATATTGATGATATTATTCGTCAAGGCGTACAGAGTATCTGCGAATTAGTTATTGATTGTGGATATATAAATCTGGACTTTGAAGATGTTAAGACTGTATTGGGCAATGCAGGTCAGGCATTTATGTGTATTGGTGAAGCATCTGGTGATAATGCCCCTATGGTTGCCATCCGTAATGCAGTCAATTCTACATTGATGGAGGAGCCTGCAAGCGGTGCAAGAAGCATTATTATTAATTTTATTGGTGAACCGTCCCATATAAACATGATGACACTTAATGAGGCTGCACAGTGCATTGTTGAACAGGCTCATCCTGATGCGAATATTCTCTGGGGCATTTCAGTGGATGACACGCTGGGAGACACTATCCGGGCTGTTATTGTGGCTGCCATTTTTAACAGTGAGGAAAGTAAAATCGCCTTTCTGAAAAAGCGGGCTGAGGCAGAGCATATTGAGATATCAAATGAGGCGTTGGCTTGCATTGCCAATCGTGTTGGTAACAGCCCACGTGAGCTGGAAGGTGCCCTTAACAGAGTTGTTGCTTACTCCGAGCTTGCTGGTGAAAATATTACTTCAGATTTGGTTGCCAATGCCCTAAAAGATGTATATCCTGAATCTTAAACTTAATAACATACCGTAGCTTAGGCTGCCTGATATTTCAGGCAGTCTTTTTTAGTGTCTAAAATTGTCAGATTGCATCTGACCGACATTCAATATCAGTGAAGTAATATGTAATCAGAAAGAAGAAAACAACCAAGAAAAGAGGTGAAAAAATCATGGAAGATAGAGAAATCTCTGTAAGGGAAAAGTAGTAACATCAATCATACTAATTTGTCAGATTGCATCTGACCTAGATTCAATCCAAGTGAATTAAGATATAACCATAAGGAATAAATCCACAATGAAAGGAGGTAAAAACTATGTACAAGCATTTCGAGACTATGAAAAAATTTCTGTAAATAAGATCTTCTATGGTTAAAAACAATATATATTTTATGTGTATGCCAGTCAAATGCTCACGGTCAGATAAATCGTGAGACAGTGCAGGACAAACAGCTGGGGCCAGAATTACTCCA
>NZ_JAILFV010000096.1 GCF_024697385.1 Anaerovibrio sp. | reverse complement strand
TGAGGACGGATTAACTGAGCTCAGTGATTCTTCCCTTGTCAGACATACAGATAAATTTAAGGAGCGTCTTGCCAATGGTGAGACCCTTGATGATATTTTGCCTGAGGCTTTTGCCGTGGTCAGGGAAGCATCCCGCCGTGTCCTGGGTATGCGTCATTTTGATGTTCAGATGATTGGTGGTATTTGCCTACATGAGGGTAAAATCGCCGAAATGCGTACTGGTGAAGGTAAAACCCTTGTGGCTACTTTGCCGGTATACCTGAATGCTTTGACCGGCAAGGGCGTTCATATGGTAACTGTAAACGATTATTTGGCCAAGCGTGATAGTGAATGGATGGGCCGGTTGTATAATTTCCTGGGACTTACTGTTGGACTAATCAAGCATGATATGGAATTTCCACAGCGTAAATTTGCTTATAGCTGTGATATTACCTTTGGTACAAACAATGAATACGGTTTTGATTACCTTCGTGACAACATGGTAGTTGATATCAACCAGATGGTACAGCGGGAGCTTAATTATGCCATCGTGGATGAGGTGGACAGTATCCTTATTGATGAGGCCAGGACACCACTTATTATCTCCGGTGCCGGCTCCAAGTCTACAGAGACTTACAGCCGTATGGCCAAGGCTGTCGAGATTTTGAAGCCGGGGGTGGATTATACTGTTGATGAGAAACAGAAGACTGTTGCACCTAATGAAACAGCTGTTGCCAAGGTGGAAAAGTTCTTGGGTGTCAAGAACATGTATGATTCTGATAATATCGAAATGTCCCATTGCTTTACTGCAGCTCTCCGTGCCAAGGCTTTAATGAAGCGTGACCGGGACTATGTAGTCAAGGATGGGGAAATCGTTATAGTTGATGAATTTACCGGACGACTTATGGAAGGCCGTCGTTATTCTGATGGATTACATCAGGCTATTGAGGCTAAGGAAGGCCTTGAGGTTCGTCGTCAGTCCCAGACTTTGGCCAGCATTACATTCCAGAATTATTTCCGTATGTATAATAAGCTGGGGGGGATGACTGGTACTGCCAAGACTGAGGAAGACGAATTCATAAAAATTTATAAGCTGCCTGTAGTGGTGGTTCCTACCAATATGCCTGTCCGTCGTGTGGATCTGCCGGATGTTATCTATAAGACCAGACGGGCCAAGCTCAAGGCAGTGGCCAATGATGTTGAAAAGATTCATGCTGCAGGCCAGCCGGTCCTGATTGGTACGACATCCATTGCGCAGTCTGAGGAAATCAGTGGCATACTGCGTAAGAGGGGGATTTCCCACAATGTCCTGAATGCCAAGTTCCATGAAAAGGAAGCTGAGATTATAGCTGATGCCGGACAAAAGGGAGCCGTAACCATTGCTACCAACATGGCCGGTCGTGGTACTGATATCAAGTTAGGTGAGGGCGTTCCGGAGTTAGGCGGTTTATATATTGTGGGAACTGAACGCCATGAATCCCGTCGAATTGATAATCAGTTGCGTGGTCGTGCAGGCCGTCAGGGGGACCCTGGTAATTCCAGGTTCTATCTTTCCCTGGAGGATGATCTGCTCCGATTGTTTGGTGCCAAGAACATTTCCTCTATAATGGACCGCTTGGGAATGGGTGAGGATGATCCGATTGAGCATAAGATGATTACCAAATCCATTGAAAATGCCCAGAAGAAGGTAGAGGGCCGTAACTTTGATATGCGTAAGCATGTCCTGGAATACGATGATGTCATGAATCAGCAACGAGAGATTATTTACTCTGAGCGCAAGAAGGTGCTGAGGGGGGGCAATCTCCGTGAGCACATTATTCATATGATTGGTCAGATTATCGAATCTGAGATGGATCAGTATGCCAATGCCAAGCTCTATCCTGAGCAGTGGACACTGGGTGAGCTCATCAAGGATGCTGAGAAAATCTATGCTCCACAGGGTAAACTCAAGCTGGAAGAGCTTGAGGAAATGAGCCGTGATGAGGTGCAGGAAACCCTGATGGATGTAGCAGAGGAAGCATATCGCCTGCGTGAACAGCTCTTTGGTGAGGATAATATGCGTGAACTGGAGCGTATAGTTATGCTTCGGGTAATTGACAACCGTTGGATGGAGCATCTGGATGAGATGGATATGCTCCGAGAGGGAATAGGCCTGTTATCATATGGGCAGCGCAATCCTCTTGTTGAGTACAAAATCAAGGGCCACGATATGTTCCAGTCTATGATTGATGGAATAGAAACTGATATTGCCACCATGATGTACCGGGTGAATATCATTACACCTGAGCAGCAGCGGGCCATGGAAGAACAGGCACAGAACCGTTTGGCACAGGCAAAGGCCGCTCATGGTGATGAGGAACCTGAGAAAACGAAAAAACAGCCGATTGTCAATGAAGAAAAAATCGGCCGCAATGATCCATGTCCATGTGGCAGCGGTAAAAAGTACAAGAACTGCTGTGGCAGGAATAAATGATTTTATTATGCTTAAATAATTGATGAGAGTATCTCCTCCGAAATTCATCCTCATTCGGGATGAGTGCCATCTGTAGATGGCGGAGGGGATAGTCTTGCTTAAAGAATTAAAAATTAGGATGTGAGAGTATGCTGGAGGATTTGAAGCCTGAAATTACGGCACTCCAGGGACGATTATCAGAGATGGAAAAGGCTCTGGATGTGGTCCATAAAGAAGAAAAAATTGCTGAGTTGGAATATAAAATGGGTGAGCCTACCTTTTGGGATGATCCGGAGGAAGCTCAGCGGGTCAATCAGGAGCTTAATGATGTAAAAATCAGTGTTGATAAATACAAGGCCCTGTTGGCTAAATTTGATGATGTCCAGGTAATGTGGGAAATTGGCATGGATGACAAGGACGAAAGCGTGGAGCCGGAGGTTAAGTCCGATATGGAGGCCATAGACAAGGCCCTGGAGGAACTTCAGCTTGAGGTGATGCTGTCAGGGAAATATGATGCCAACAATGCTATTTTGACATTGCATGCAGGTGCCGGTGGAACCGAAGCACAGGATTGGACCAGCATGCTACTCCGCATGTATGGACGATATGCGGAAAGGCATGGCTTCACCGTGGAAACAGCTGATATGCTTCCTGGAGATGAGGCCGGTGTAAAATCCGTGACCTTGTTCATAAAAGGACATAACGCCTATGGCTTTTTGAAATCAGAAAAGGGTGTACACCGTTTGGTGCGCATTTCCCCTTTTGATTCCGCAGCCCGTCGTCATACCTCCTTTTGCGCCTGTGATGTTATGCCGGAGCTTGATGACACAGTAGAAGTTGAGATTAATATGGATGATGTCCGCGTGGATACTTATCGGGCTTCCGGTGCAGGTGGACAGCATATCAATAAGACTTCCTCGGCTGTGCGCATGACTCATGAGCCGACCGGAATTGTAGTTCAGTGTCAGAATGAACGCTCCCAGATCCAGAACCGTGAGCAGTGCCTGAAAATGCTTCGGGCCAAGCTGTTTGAACTGGAGGAGGAGAAAAAAGAACAGGAAATTGCTGCCCTTGAGGGAGATCAGCAAAAGATAGAATGGGGAAGTCAGATCAGATCCTATGTTTTCCATCCATATAATATGGTCAAGGATCATCGTACCAGTGCCGAAACAGGCAATACTCAGGCTGTAATGGACGGAGAACTGGACATGTTTATCGAGGCATTTCTCCGTGCCAAGGCAAATCATCAGCTGTAATGCCGGGGCTTTGCCCATTCTGGGTAGAATATGAATTTTGGCAGGTGATATGAATGAAGAACGCCCTAAAGCTGCTATTGGCCCTGATAATAGTTTTTTTAGTCTTTTGTCAGCTGATTCTGCCGGGACTTTTTCAGTCATTTGTTGCACATAAAATACAGGAAGCCACTAAGGCTGAAAATGTAAATGTGCGGGTGTCATCAGCGTTTGGGGTCATGCTTCTGGCTGGCAGGATGGACAGTATTCACATTGATGCTGATAATGCTGTGATCGGTCAGGTGAGAGTTGACAAACTGACCCTGGATGGTATCAATGTTAATGGTGATTTTTCGGCATTGGATGCCAGGGATGGCTCGGCTGTAACTTCGGCTGACAGTTTGGAACTGGAGGGAGTCATTTCCCAGGAATCCTTACAGGAGCTTTTGAGCAATAAGCTGGAAAAAATCGATGATATTGAAACTACCATGACCTCAGAGAAAATTTCGGCCTCCGGAAGTATAAAGCTGTTGGGCCGCAAGGCGGATATTACCCTTGATGGAATTGTATTCGAGGAGGATGGGGCAGTTTTTTTCCATATGACCAGGCTGGATATACGAAATGCAGTATTTGGTAAGGCTGTAATAGGGGATTTCTTTGGGGATATATTGTTGTTTGACCTGCATAAGATGCCTGTAAAATCTGAGGTGGATGATGTGAAGATGCAGGATGGACGGGTAGTTATCCAGGCTAGTCGGCATAATTCCACTATATGAGGAGTACATCAGTTATGAAGCAATTTGCATATGATAAAGTTTTAATAGTGCTTATAATAATAGGCCTGTGTGCTTCATTATTTATTAATATTCAGCGTCATGAGGTAGAGGTTCGCAATAATTCCATTGAATTGATTGTGGATTATGAGGATTTGCTGGAGCTGGCCCAAAGGGAGGGCGTGCCGGTATCAGAGGTAATGCGTCAGGCAAAGGATGCAGGTATTACATCTCTGGCAGTATATGAAACTACCTTTAAAAAACTCAATGTCAATGGTAAGACTGTGGCAGTCAATGGCAGTGATGTACTGGCCAATTACCAGAATGGTGCCATGACTGATCCGGAGTGGCGCAAGCTGGTAGAAAATGGGACCATTAAAGGTACTGAAATCTATGTTACAGGTCATGACAAACAGACATTCAGGGAAGTTCATGAGGACCTGATACGGAGGTTGGGTAATGACCGTGTAACCGCACTTAATGTAGGTGGCGAGACGGTTCTTGCGGTAAAAGCCCATTTTGAATCCTTTGAAAAGATGGATTTGGGCATGCCTACAGATGAAATGAAGGCTGTTAATGATGGCGGCTTTTATGTCCTGGCCAGGCCAACCAATTACCGTAGCTGTACCAAGGATGATGTGGATGCGTTTTTTTCCCGTATAGATGGTTTTGACGTTTCGGGAATAGTATTTTCCGGTTCGCAGACATTGGGAGCACCGGATTATTCTGAATATACGGCCCAAAGGATGGAAGACCGTGGGCTGACCCTGGGTATGATTGAAGGGGTAACCCAATTACGGTTTTTCCCCCAGGATGGAATGCTGGATATAGCCAAGGCTAATGATTACAGATCTGCACGGCTCTATTCAATTCCCAAGGATGAACAGAAAAAAATGAAGATTGGTGAGTGCGTTGATCGCTGGGCCAATACTGATGCTGAAAGAAATATAAGATTTAATCTGCTGAAAATTTTTGATAAGCCGGCCCCGGGGATGAATCTTTTGGAGACCAACATGACTTATTTTGCGTCTACCAGGGATGCCCTGGTGAAGCAAGGCTTTACAATTGGCAAGGCCGGAGTGTTTGAAGGATTTTATCCTGCATCCTGGCTCCGGGCCCTGGTTATGGCAGGGGTGGCTGCAGGCTGTGTGCTTTACCTGTCATTGGTGATTCCAGGTCTCAACAAAAAATATCTGTATGGGTTGCTGCTTGTGGGATTGGCAGTATGCGTCATACCGGTATTGATGGGTCATGGGAATAAAATCCGTCTTGTGGCGGCATTGGCCAGTGCAAATGTTTTTCCTGCTATTGCTGTTATCTGGCAGCTGGATAGAATCAGATTAAAAACACCTGATGAATCAGCCTCTTTGCCAAAAATAATATTAACAGGTATAGTGGCCCTGTTCACCTGTGGTATCATGTCCTATGTGGGGGCATCTTATCTGTCAGGATCGCTGGCTGATACGGAATATTTGCTTGAGGTCAATATTTTCCGCGGGATAAAGTTGACTTTTATTCTGCCAATCATCTTGGTGGCCATTGCATTTATGCAGCGTTTTGACCTGTTTGATGGTAAAATGGACGATACGGAAGGCTTTATGGACCAGTTCCGCAAAATCATGGATATGCCTGTAAAGGTCAAGACCCTGATTGGACTCTTTTTGGTGCTGGTGGCCGGTATTGTCTTTGTGGCCAGGTCCGGGCACACCATGGGCATGCCTGTGTCATCTGCAGAACTTAAATTCAGGGCCTTTTTGGAGCAGGCAATGTACGCACGCCCACGCTCCAAGGAATTGCTTATAGGACATCCTGCCTTTATGCTGGCTATGCTGGCCTGGTTCAGGAAGTGGCCTACAATGATATTGTTTGTTTTGGTATTGATAGCTACTATTGGTCAGGGATCAATGGTGGAAACTTTCGCACATATGCGCTCTCCGGTATTTATGTCCTTTGCCCGTGGCATAGGAGGTATCGTCCTGGGGGCAGGAATCGGTGCGGTATGTATGGTTTTGGTTCAGCTGTGGAGCAGATATGTTTCTCCAAGGCTGCTCCCTAATAAAGTTAAAGGATAAGGAATGACAACAGACATGAGTAATGTTGTAATTTCCGGGTACTACGGATCCAGGAATGCCGGTGATGAAGCTATGCTGGCAGCAATGGTTGAAGTATTATCGGATTTGGATCCCAATATAAATATAACTGTTATATCTGCTGATCCGGCAGATACCAAGCTCAGGCATAAGGTACATTCCATTGGCTGGCTGGATATCGGCAATATTATTGGCGCGCTGTTTAAGGCTGATCTGTTGATCAGTGGTGGTGGCAGTTTGCTTCAGAATGTTACCAGTCGCCGCAGTCTCTATTATTATCTTATGATTATAATTTTGGCTGAGCTTCTGCATACTCCGGTCATGCTATACGCACAGGGAATCGGTCCTATACAGGGTACCTTTGCCCGTTGGGTCATGCGCATTGTAGGAAATGGCATCAAGCTGATTACTGTTCGTGATAAGGGATCATTGGGCGAGCTGGCTCAGATGAAAATACGCCGCCCGGTTATAGAGTGTACCTCAGACCCTGTGCATGCCATACACCCGGTGGATAAGAACATTGGCAGGGGGATACTGACGGAAAATAATGCCTATGGGGCCAAGGCCCTGGTAGGCATTTCAGTCCGGGAATGGCAGGGACTTACCCACTATAAGGCTGTTATTGCCCGGGCAGCTGATCAGATTGCCCAGGAATTCGATGCCAGAATTGTTTTTCTGCCTATGCAGTATCCTGAGGATGTTCAGACAGCAGAAATGGTAGCATCCATGACAAGCTGCAACGCTGTTGTGCTACAAAAGGATTATACTACCAAGGAGCTTTTATCCATAGTGGGTAATATGGATATGTTGATTGGAGTCAGGCTGCATGCCCTGATTTTTGCTGCGGTTATGGGAGTACCAATGATAGGCGTTTCCTATGACCCCAAGATTGACAGATTTTTGGAATCAGTGGGTGAGAGCCCGGTGGGTGATCTGGAGAATGTCAAATACGATGAGCTGGTCAATAGGGTACGCCTGAAGTGGAATGACAAGGCAGGCTTCAGCAAAAAAAATGAGAAGCTGTTTTCTGATCTTCGGCGACTGGCCATGCGCAATGCTGAGCTGGCTTGTGAGCTGATTGACAGAAAAAAGAAAAAAGATAAAGAACAGGAATCTTAATTATTATCATGTGACGCTGGAAAATGTCAGGACATTTTCGGCGTCATTTTTCTCTGCAATCCCTGGTATGTTGCTGACAAATAGCTTTGTGCAATGGTGATTCAAAGGGTTATGTCATATCATGGATAAATCTTTCAGATTGATAATTTTTGTGATAAAATGAAAGATAGTGTAGAAATGGAGGTTTCTCTATGATTCATATGAATGATGTTATGAAGGTATACGACAATGGTGCCGTTGCCTTGAATCATGTTAATGTAGATATTAAAAAGGGTGAATTTGTTTTTTTGGTAGGGCCGAGTGGCGCAGGCAAATCCACTTTTATTAAAATGCTGTTGAGGGAGGTCTTGCCATCTTCTGGAATCCTCACCGTGAACGGCCGGGATGTAATCCGCATGTCCACCCGTGATGTACCTTATCTCAGGAGAAGTCTTGGGGTTATTTTTCAGGATTATCGGCTGCTCCCGGATAAAACAGTATATGAAAATATAGCGTTCGCCATGCAGGTTATTGAGGCCCCACGGCGGATGATGCAGCGTAATGTCAATAATGTTCTGGATATTGTAGGCCTCAGGGATAAATATAAGTGCTTTCCGAACCAGCTTTCCGGTGGTGAGCAGCAGCGAGTAGCTATTGCCAGGGCTATAGTGAATAACCCGGCAATAGTTATTGCCGATGAGCCTACCGGTAATCTGGATCCTGAAACCTCATGGGGTATCATGGATATATTTAAGAGTATCAACGCTTCAGGGACCACTATTGTAATGGCTACTCATGATAAGACCATTGTTGATGCCATGCAAAAAAGGGTTATTGCCATAGAGAATGGTGAGATAGTCCGTGATGAAGCAAGGGGAGGCTATGGCTATGAAAATTAGTACTACAGAGTATTTTGTCAGCGAAGTAGCTCACTCCCTGAAGAGAAACAATTGGATGTCAGTGGCATCTATTGGTACGGTGGCTGTGTCATTGTTTATTTTTGGCATGTTCCTGATGCTGGTCATGAATTTGAATAAAATGGTGGAATCCCTGGAATCACAGGTTCAGATTCAGGTGTATCTTCGTGATGACTTCAGCCGTGAATCTGCAAAGGAGCTGGAGGTTGACCTGAAAAGCATGCAGGGTGTAGAAAAGGTTACCTTTATTCCTAAGGAAGAGGCCATGGAGAAATTCAAGGAACGCCTTGGTGACCAAAAAACACTGCTGGATGCATTGGATGAGACCAATCCATTACCGGATTCCTTTGAGGTAATGCTGATTCAGCCGGAGCTTGTAAAAACGGCAGCAGAAGCTATTGAAAGATTTGAAGGTGTTGAAACTGCCAAATATGGGCAGGATGTAATGGAGCACCTTTTTGACATTACCAGGCTGATACGAATATTCGGGTTTGCCCTGATGCTAGTCCTGGCTTTGGCTACATTATTCATTATTGCCAATACCATACGCCTCACTGTATTTGCCCGGCGGAAGGAAATAGCAATCATGAAATATGTCGGTGCCACTGACTGGTTTATACGGTGGCCATTCGTTTTGGAGGGAATGGTCATGGGTCTGTTTGGAAGTATTATTGCTTCAATAATGCTCAGGTTTACCTATTCCGGAATAGTGGCAAAGATATACAGTACATTGGCCTTTTTCCCTTTGATTCCGGAGCAGCCTTTCCTGAATTACATAACTGTTGTTGTTATAATCGGTGGTATGATAATGGGGGCTATTGGCAGTACGGTGTCCATTAAAAGGTTCCTGAAGGTCTGAGGTGGCACTATGAAATTATTTACCAGAGGTTTAAAAACCTGGAGCTGGATTATGACAGCTGTTATGGTTTTATCCATGGCAGGTACGGCTATGGCTGATGATCTGGAAAGCCAACTGGAGGAGCTGCAGCAACGCGCGGCTGAACAGCAGGAGATCACCAATGAAGCCCAGAGCAGGGTGGAGAACCTTTCTGAGCATCTGCGGACACTACAGGCGGATGTGGATGAGGCAACTGAGGAGTATAATGCGGTCAAGGGTAAGCTTGATCAGGTGAAGTCAGATATAAATGACAACACGGAACTGCTGGAAAAAACAGAAAAAGAACTCAAGGTCAAGAATGTCAAACTGGCAAAGCGTATCAGGGACATCTATATAAATGGCCAGATAAGTTATATTGATGTATTATTTGGTGCCAAGGATTTCTCTGACTTCATTACACGAATGGATATGCTCAAGCGTATTATCAAGCATGATTATGACCTTATTATGAAGGTCAAGGCCGACCGCCAGATAGTCATGGATACCAAGGCAAAGCTGGAAAAGGACAAGGCTGATGCTGAGGTTCTGGTCGCCAGTGCCGAGGAGAAGCAGGCTGTTGTTCTGGAAAAGAAGCATGAACAGCAGATAATGCTGGATAAAGCCAAGTATGATAAGGCAACCTCCGAGCAGGCTTACGAGGAAATTATGGCAGCATCCCAGGAGATTACAGAGCTGATACGACGCAGTCAGATGTCTAACGGATATGTGGCTGTTTCCGGTTCCGGGGCAATGATTTGGCCTTTAGCGGGTCCTATAACTTCCGAATATGGATGGCGTACCCATCCTATTTTTGGGACGCAGCGTTATCATAGTGGTATAGATATAGGTGGAGATTATGGCCAGCCGATTGTGGCCGCTGCCAGTGGTACTGTCATTCATTCAGGCTGGATAAGCGGGTACGGTTATACCGTTATCATTGACCACGGGGGCGGAATTACCTCCCTTTATGGGCATAATAGTTCTCTGTCTGTCAGTGTTGGGGATGTGGTTTCTCAGGGTGAAACCATAGCACTTTGCGGTTCTACAGGAAACTCCACGGGACCACATTGCCATTTTGAGGTTCGTGAGAACGGTGAGGCTGTAAGTCCATATGGTTATTTATGATTAATTTTGTGCTCTTTCGTCATTTTTCTTGTGGAATGGCGAAAGAGCCATGCTTTTATATATAGCTTTTTATGTATTTTAAGGATTGGTGAAATTTAATGAATCAAAGACTGAAGTATGTTCTGGTTTCTCTTGTGACAATGGTGATAACCGTTGTTTTGATGGGTGCCTGTGCTTTTTGGGCATTGGGAGGAACTGTTGAAAAGGCAACGGATATGTTGCGCTTTATCGTGACAGTGAGATTCGTGGAAGAAAAATTTGTCGGGGATATTCCCCCGGGAGCTTTGATAAATGGGTCGTTTGATGGTATGATGCAGGCCCTGAACGATAAGTATTCAGTCTATATGGACCCGGAGAAATTTAAACAGCTGAATAGTATCAACCATGGTTCCTTTGGCGGAATCGGAGTAGTAATGAGTTTTTCTGAGCCCGGGCATTGCAGGATTATGTCTGTAATGGATGGTGCTCCAGGTAAAGAGGCAGGTTTGGAGCCGAATGATGAAATAATAGCTGTTGAAGGCATAGCCGTAGATACCCTGCAGCCAGAGGAAATAGTTTCCCAGATTCGTGGCGAAGAAGGAACCTCCGTGGTTTTGACAGTAAGGAGAGCTGGGCAGGAAGATCAGGATTATACCCTGGTCAGATCAAATATTCATGTGGATACTGCTGCCGGTGATGTTTTGCCGAACACGGATATTGGATACATACGGATTGCTTCCTTTAGTGAGAATACAGCAGTAGAGTTTCAAAATGTACTGACTACCCTTAAGGAAAAAAATATAAAGGGTCTGATTATAGATCTTCGTGCCAATCCGGGTGGGCTTTTAAAAACATGTGTGGAAATTGCCAACATGGTTGTCCCTGCCGGTGATGTAGTGTCAGTGGTGGATCATTCCGGCTATAAGGAGGTATACCGTTCGGAGCTTCAGGGAGAATTCCTCCCGATTGTGGTGCTGATAGACAACAACAGTGCCAGTGCTTCTGAAATATTGGCCGGAGCCCTGAAGGACCGTAAGGCTGCAACCCTGGTAGGGGTAAAATCCTATGGCAAGGGGTCAGTCCAGACAATATTACCATTGTTCAAGGGTGATGGCATTAAGCTGACGGTAGCTAAATATTACACACCATCAGGGGTGAGCATTGATGGTGTTGGCATAGAGCCTGATGTGGAGATTGCTTTGCCGGAAAAACCGGTAAAGGATGTCCAGCTTGAAAAAGCTATTGAAGTTATGAATAAAAAATTGAATAACTAATAATATTTTAATTTTTATACTATAAAATTAGCTTGTTTTCATACGACTGCTGAATAACTTTCGTCTGGAGTTAAGTCTCGAAGGGATTAGCTGCAGAGGAAATTCAAGGCAATACAGTGGAGAATCTGAAAGGATGTTTTTTATGAAAAATAAATGCTTGGTTGGTGCTGTACTGCTGGCTTTATGTGGAGTTGTACCATTATCCCAGGGCAGTGGGCAATGTGCAGCTCTGTCCTTGGAGGAAGCGGTACAGATCGCTCTGGTAAATAATCCGGATGTGAATATTACCAGACTGGGTGAGGAAACAGCCAAGGCTAAGTTGAGCCAGGCCAGAGGAGCAAACAGCTTTTCCTGGAAGGCAAGTGTCAGTCTTGGTGGTTCTGATGTCAACCGTACTGGTTGGGGTACCAGCAATGGCAACAGAATTACCGGTTCCCTGCCAATATATAGTGGTAATGTAAAACAAAATAATATTGAGAGTGCAGAAATTGGAATAGATATTGCCAAGCTGCAGACACAGAGAAAATGGGAAACCATGCAGCTGGAGGTTATCAAGGCATATTACAATGTCCTGGAAGCCAAAAAGCAGGTGGCTGTTTATCAGGATGCAGTGGATAAATACCAGAAGCATCTTTCCAATGTTGAGCAGCTATTTTTTGCAGGAAGCAAGGCCAAAATAGATGTACTTCGTTCCCAGGTGGAATTGGCTAATGCAAAGCAGACTTTGATCAAGGGTGAAAGCACCTATGACAACAATGTAAGTACCCTGAGGAATTTGTTGTATATGGACCAGCAGGAGCCTATTGAGCTGACAGATGATTTTGTATATGTGCCTTTTGAGTCCGGGGTCAATGAATGTGTTGATTTTGCCCTAAAAAACCGTAAGGATCTGCAGGTATATACTCATACCCTGGAGCAGAAGGAGCTTGAAGTCAAATCTGCTAAAGCAGGATACATGCCGACGGTTGATTTGAGCGTGGGAGCAGGCTGGAACAAGCAGGTATTACCAAGCGGCGATAATCACGAGTATTCGGCGACAATTGGTGCCAGCTGGAATATTTTTGACAGTGGAGTAACCAAGGGCAAGGTTAATGCAGCTGAGACAGCATTGGAAATAGCCCGCCTGGACTGTAAGAAGGCAGAAAATGATATTAACCTGACTGTGCGCAAGGATTATAACAGTATGCGGGAAGCTGAAAAGCGCTTTGTGTCCACCAAGGAAGCTGTGAAGGAAGCAGAAGAGGACTATTTCATAGCCAACGAAAAGTATAAAGCCGGTGAAGGTATCATGCTGGATATCATTGATGCCCAGAATGCCTTGGCTACTGCTCAGCAGAATTATATAAGTGCCCAGTATGATTATGCCAGATACAGGGCTTCGGTGGAGAGTGATATGGGCTATGAGGTCCATCCTTCAACTGCAACCGTTGAAAATGCCGTATTAAAGTAAATTTTTAGGAATAAAGAGGCAATATCATGAGAAAAAAGAGTGTATATAAATGGGGCGCTGCCATAGTAGTGCTGTTACTGGTGATTGCCGGTGGCTATATGTATTTTGGCAGTAAAACCGAGACAAAAAGCACTACTTCTGAAATCGTTGAGGTGCAACGGATGAAGCTGAAGTCTACAGTATCGGCTACAGGCACTATACGACCTGTCAATTCAGTAGAGGTCAGCTCAAAAATTACTGCCCGTATCAAGACGGTACTGGTCAAGGAAAACGATAAGGTTACTGCCGGACAGACCGTTGCCATTCTTGATGGAAAGGATTACGAGGCCAGCAATGACCAGGCTTCCTTTAAGGTAAGCAATACAAAATCAAAATATGACAGAATGGAATATCTCAATTCTATAGGTGCAAAATCCCAGGAGGAGCTGGAGGATGCCAAGTATGCTTATGATACTGCCGCCAGCGCTCTTGAAAAGTCTCAGTCGGACTTAAATGAAACGGTTATTACAGCACCAATGGATGGTGTGGTTGTGGGGGAACCAAAGTCAGCAGGCACTATGGCCGTGCAGGGCAACAGCAATCCTACGGTCATCATGACCATAGCGGATATGTCCAAAAAGCAGATTTTGGCCAAGGTGGATGAAACTGATATTGGTACGGTCAAGGTAGGTCAAAATGCTACCTTTACCGTAGATACCTATACAGGAAAAACCTTCACTGCAAGGGTATCCAAGATTTCCCAGACTGATGTTTCCAACAGCTGGAATACAAATTCCTCCAGCAGCTCCAGCAGTTCATCCTCCAGCAGCGTAATTTACTATTATGTGGTATTGGATATAGATGATCCTGAAGGCTTGCTGTTACCGGCTATGACTGCCCGGGTGGAGATAGTAACTTCAGAAACCGATAATGCACTGGCTGTGCCTATTTCTGCCCTGAAAACGGATAATAAGGGGTCTTATGTGGTATTGAGCCTGCCTGACGGTCAAACTGAAAATCGTTATGTAAGTACCGGTATATACAGTGATGAATATGTTGAAATTATTGATGGGCTTAATGAAGGTGACAAGATTGCAATTACCTATAAGGCTCAGACAAGCAAGACCAATACATCCAGCCGCAGAGGTCCGGGTGGCGGGCCTCCTATGTAAAGACGGAGATTGACAGAAAATGAGCAATAGTGGAAATATTACTATCAGGTTAAAGGGAATAAAGAAGCTGTACAAAATAGGCCAGCAGGAAGTAGCTGCGCTGAACGGTATAGACCTGGATATCAAAGAGGGTGAATTTGCTGCCCTGATGGGTCCGTCAGGCTCAGGGAAATCAACCCTGATGAATATACTGGGATGCCTTGACCGTCCAAGTGTTGGTTCATATATGCTGGATGGACAGGAGGTGGCCCATCTGACAGATGACCAGCTGGCAGCAACCAGAAACAAAAAAATAGGCTTTGTGTTTCAGAATTTTAATCTGCTCTCGCGGATTTCCGCCCTGGATAATGTGGCATTGCCACTGGTTTATGCAGGTGTAGGGACCAGTGAACGGGAGGAAAAGGCCATGTATTACCTGGAGCAGGTAGGACTGGCTGACAGGGCTGATCACCAGCCAAATGAGCTTTCTGGTGGTCAGCGGCAACGAGTGGCCATAGCACGAGCCCTTGTCAATAATCCTCAAATCATTATGGCAGATGAGCCTACTGGTAATCTGGATACCAAGTCCACCAAGGAGATAATGGAAATTTTTCAAAAGATGCACAATATGGGCCGTACAATCATTCTTGTTACCCATGAGCCTGAGATTGCTGTCTGTGCCAGTCGTCAGCTGTTGGTCCGGGATGGGGTAATCACCAGGGATGAAGGAAAGGGTGTGGTTTTGGATGTTGTTTAAGGAAAGCTTTTCCATGGCATTCACTGCACTTTTGGCCAATAAAATGCGGTCACTTTTGACCATGCTGGGAATTATAATAGGTGTTGGTGCAGTTATCGCCATGGTTTCGGTGGGGATGGGTGTCCGCAGCAATGTTGTGGACAGTATCTCCAGTCTGGGCAGTAATATGCTCATTGTATCGCCGGGTTCATCCAATTCAGGCGGAGTCCGCGGTGCTGCCGGATCCCGTACTACATTGAAATATGAGGATGCCACTGCCATTAAAAATAAGGTGAAGAATATAGATTATGTTTCTCCTTCCGTGAGTCATTCCTATCAGGTGGTAAATGGGAATCAGAATTGGAATACCTCGGTACAGGGCGTTACACAGGAATATATGTCCATCCGATCCCTGGAAATTTCTTCAGGCTCCTTTATTACGGTAAATGATATTACCAAGCGCAACAGGGTAGCCGTAGTCGGCAGTACTGTTGCCACCAATTTGTTTGGCACCAGTAACCCTGTAGGGCAGAATATCCGCATTAACAACCAGCCCTTCAAAATTATTGGGGTGCTGGACAGTAAGGGACAGTCATCCATGGGCCAGGATCAGGATGATGTGGTTATTGTTCCTCTGACAACTGCCATGGAGAGGTTGATGGCGCAAAACTATGTTTCCAGCATAAATATTCAGGTATCAGACTCTGAGATGATGGATCAGGTTCAGGAGGATGTAGAGATATTGCTGCGCCAGCGTCATAAGATTATTGGCGGCAAAGAGGATGACTTTACTGTCCGCAATCTGACCAGCCTGATGGAGACCATGACCCAGACTACCACAATGCTGACGCTGCTTTTGGGAAGTATTGCAGGTATATCCCTGGTTGTAGGTGGTATAGGAATCATGAATATCATGATGGTATCTGTGACTGAGCGTACCCGGGAGATTGGCATTCGCAAGGCGTTGGGTGCTACATTTAAAAACATCATGATGCAGTTTCTCATAGAATCTGTGGTTATAGGTGTGGTAGGTGGTATTATAGGGATTATTATCGGCTGCATACTGTCCACTGTGGTCAGTCAGCTGGGGTCCTTTACCACAGTTATCACCCCATTGCCTATATTTGTCTCCTTTACCTTCTCAGTGGGGATTGGATTGTTTTTTGGCATATATCCTGCCAGAAAAGCAGCCAAGCTGGACCCTATTGAAGCCTTGAGGTATGAATAAGTCCGTGGTTTATGTCATAATTGACCGGGACATTGATGACAATATTAAGCCCCCTGTAAGTCGGAATGATATATCCGACCTACAGGGGGCTTTCGTTTTGTAGCGTTCTCAGGTTATTTGATTTTACTTTGCATTGTATTCAATAATTTTGATTCCTCTGTGTTCATTGAGGTCAATGATATTGTCCTGGTCAATTTTTACAAGAGGATGAATGGCCATATCGTTTGGATAGCGCAGAATTGTTCCTGTAAGACCGTTGTTCAGGGTAACAGTGGATCCCAGGAAGGCATCCTTGATATGTTTTAGTATTACTATGCAGATTTTTGGATCGAGTTTGCTGTACATCAGCTCGGTTATCTTTGCAATGGCCGCAAAAGGTGTCTGACGCACGAAGCCTTCACGCTCTGTGGTGATATTGTCATACAGGTCAGCAATGGCGATTATCCGGGCAAACAAGTCGATATCCTTGCCCTTCTTATTGTCAGGAAAACCTGAGCCATCCATGGCTTCATGGTGTTGCAGTACAGCCAGCTTTACGCTTTCGGATATATCATTGCTGCCTGACAGTATTTTATAACCATCAGTGGTGTGCTGGAGATAGGTTTCAAAATCCTCACCCTTAAGGGTATCTACCTGGCGGGATTGGAGCCTTTCAGGAAAATGGACCTTGCCGATATCATGGAGAAAGCCGGCAGTAATCAGGTCAGTTACTTTTCTGGATGGTAAAAGCATCCATTTGCCAATGACACCTGCCAATACCGAAACCCTTATGGAATGATTATACACATCATTGGCCATATGATTAAGCTCGTATAAATAGTCTATGGCTCCACTCTGTTTGGCCATAGGGTAGAGATTTTCGTGAACAAGGGTATTGGTCTTTTCTGTAGGAACCTCATCATTTTTTATCGTGGATGTAAAGATGTCGTTTACCTCATGGACAACCTCACGATATTGAGCTGCAAAAGCGTTGCTCCGGTTGAATATAGCCATTACATTTTGGTAGTTTGGGCTGAGCTCGTACTCATCCTTTACATAAACGAATGGAACGTTGAGAAATTTCAGCCGTGTGATATGAGCCTTTGTAAGCAGGGTGTTTTCTGACAGTATAACTACCATGTCATCATTTAATATAGTACGAGCCAGTTCCATACCAGGCTCTAATTCTTCAAGGCTTAATGATTTCAATATCATACCCTCCTATTAATCAAGTCATTACAATAACCATTATTCTACATTATATCCTTTTTTTCCTACCAAAAGGGAAAATATTGTAAAAATAGGACAAATATCGGATAAGTAGGACCAATAGCAGGATTATGCATATGATGTTTGGGGACCTGAAATGCACTGCTGGCAGGGACTGAACCCTGATATGTCGGGAAAGCGCCAAGCACCTGTAAAGCAATGGGTAAATACGGCTAAAATACTGTAGGAATAAAGAGAAGTTACCGAATAAATCACTTTTTATTAATTTTGTCTTGTCAAGTATTAACGAGTTAAAGTATAATATGCTTAGTGTAAATCTATTTTATAAGGAGTGTATGAATTTATGAAGAAAATATTAGCTTTTTGTCTGGTTATGGTTGCCGCTATAGCAGCAATGGCCGGCTGTGGTAACAATGCATCCAATAAGGACAACACATCCAAGATTGTTGTAGGGCTGGATGATAATTTCCCGCCAATGGGATTCAAAAATGAAGCTAATGAAATTGTGGGCTTCGATATCGATTTGGCCAAGGAAGCCTCCAAGCGTCTGGGCTGCGAGGTGGAATTCAAGGCAATTGACTGGAATTCCAAGGAAGCTGAACTGAAAAGCGGTCGCGTCGATGTTCTGTGGAATGGTTTGGATATAACTGAAAAACGCAAGGAAAACATGCTGTTTTCTGATCCATATATGAATAATCGTCAGATTGTCTTTGTATCAAAGGACAAGGGAATCAAGATTGCGTCTGAGGCTGATTTGGCAGGTAAGACAGTAGGTACCCAGAGCGGTGGAACATCTGAGGAATATTTTGAAAAGAATTCTTCCCTGAAAAATTCCATGAAGGAAGTAAAATACTATCCTGATTTTATAAATGCTTTTATGGATTTGGAGAACGGCCGGATTGATGCTGTTGTTGGTGACGAGATTATCGGCCGCTATTATATCAGCAAGCATCCTGACAAGATTGCAGCAGTAGAAACCGTAATTGGTGAGGTCAGCCAGTTTGGCTTTGCCTTCCGCAAGGATGATAAGCAGTTAAGGGACAAGGTCCAGAAGGTGTTTGATGAAATGCTGGCAGATGGTACAGTGGCCAAGATTTCTGAAAAGTGGTTTGCCAAGGATATTACCCTTAAAAAGTAATTATTTCACATGGATGTTGAAGGACTATTGCTGAGGTGATAGTCCTTTTCATTTTCGGTGTTTTGATGTAAAATATACCTTATTGATGCTTTTTTACAGTAAAGCGAAAAAATAGTAATGTACCAATAAAAAGGGGATATTTATGGATAATTTGCTTCATACTGTGGTGTTAATGCTTGAGGGGACTCAGGTAACATTGCAGATTTTTTTTGTCACATTGGTTCTTTCACTGCCTTTGGGGTTGATGGCGGCCTTGGGGCGCATTTCCGATTTTCGTATATTAAGCCGGTTTATGGAATTTTATATCTGGCTGATGCGGGGCACTCCTTTGATGCTGCAGCTTCTTTTCGTATATTTTGCCCTGCCTATGGTCGGAATTATGCTTCCTGATATCGTTGCTGCCCTTCTGGCATTTACACTTAATTACGCTGCTTATTTCGCTGAGATTTTCCGGGCAGGTATCCAATCAATTGACCGAGGACAGTATGAGGCGGCCAAAACTCTTGGCATGACTCATAAGCAAACCATGAGTCGTATAATTATTCCCCAGATGATCAGGTATGTGTTGCCACCGGTAAGTAATGAAACCATTAATTTGGTCAAGGATACTTCACTTATTTATATTTTGGCAATGAATGACCTGCTGCGTGTGGCCAGAACCATTGTTCAGCGGGAATTTGACATGACACCGTTTATTGTGGCAGCCGTTTTTTATCTTATTATGACAGCCGTACTGACATGGGGCTTTAAGAAGCTGGAGGCATATTATGGGAAATACGACAGATAATGAAGTTATGCTGCGATTGACGCAGATTCATAAACGCTTCGGTGATTTAGAGGTCCTGAAGGGAATTGATTTGGAGCTGAGAAAAGGTGAAGTGATGGCTATCATTGGCACCTCCGGGTCCGGTAAGAGTACATTGCTCCGTTGTATTAACCGCCTGGAGGAAATTGATGCCGGCAGAATTGAAATAAAAGGCCGGGTATTGGCCCAAAACAACAGTGATAATGTGGCTGAATATGTCACGGATAAAGAGGCACGGGATATTCTTTCCTGTACGGGGATGGTCTTCCAGCAGTTCAATCTATTTCCACACATGACGGTGCTGGAGAATTTATTGGAGGCACCAATTCAGGTACAGAAGCGAAAGCGGGAGGATGTGATTCCCGAAGCGGAAATCCTTCTGAAAAAGGTTGGATTGCTGGAAAAAAAGGATTGGTATCCATCCCGTCTGTCCGGGGGACAGCAGCAGCGCGTGGCCATAGCCAGGGCGCTCTGTATGAAGCCGGATATTATGCTGTTTGATGAGCCTACCTCTGCCCTGGATCCGGAGCTCACCGGTGAAGTACTCAGGACAATGCGGGAGTTGGCAGAGGAGCGCATGACTATGATAGTGGTGACTCATGAAATGAATTTTGCCCATGAGGCTGCAAATCATGTGGTGTTTGTGGAAAAAGGGGTCATTGTGGAGCAGGGAACACCTCAGATGGTTATGGATAACCCTCAGGAAGAACGGACCAAGGCCTTCCTTAAGAACATGCTTTAATTTTTCATAATTGTGTGGTAGAATTCTTACTTAGAAATTTATTCTTTGTCGGGTATTCAATGGCAGTATATAGCTGTAATTGAATCAGCCCTGATATTATATTAAGGAAATTATTGGAATTTGATAATTTTAGAATGTATACTTCTTATTCTTTTGGGGGAATTTGGTTATGTACTTTTTGAAAGCTAAAGGTGTATTACTGCGCCTAGCAGGACTTATAGTGCTTTTAGCTGTTTTTTTTGCGTTGGGGAATGCAGCCAGGACAGAAGCTGCTACATTTGCCGAACGGACGGAAACAATGGCACATATCAAGGCTGTCAGGGTCAGTACCGATAAAAAGCATACAAGGATTGTAATGGATATTACCAAGGATATG
>NZ_JAILFV010000187.1 GCF_024697385.1 Anaerovibrio sp. | reverse complement strand
GTCATATAATTGTTGCGTAAAATATTTTGTTTGTGCATACTTATATTTTACACCAAGAGCGTGGTCTTGCGAGACTGCGTTCTTATTTTTTTGTACAAAAAAGGACTGCCGACTAATTTCTTAGTGCGACAGCCCCTTTTTTTTAATTATTGCATACCCAATGGATCATCACCATATTTGTTAGGACCATATGTTCCTTTTGCAAAAAGGAAATAAAGAGCAATTGCTATATTAACAAATGGTATAAAGAACAGGAGAGTTAACCAACCTGACTTATCCAAATCATGAGCACGCTTTATAGAGTTAAAGAAGGATAATACTATCAGTGGTAAAGATATTAAATATCCAAATACTACGGCAGCATCTTCAGAGAATCCAATTAAAGAGAGGAAGACAACAAGGAATCCAGAAATTAATCCACTGCCAAAACCGATGGCCAGACCCCGCAGGAAATATCTCTGTCTATTTAAACGGCCGTGATATGTAGTCCATTTAAATGCTTCAGCCAAACCTGTGTATACAGCATTAGGATCCTGGAAATTATTACCTTGATAGGCATTACCCTGATTATTATAAGGTGGGTAATTATTAGGTTGCTGACCATATGGTTGATAATTGTTTTGACTATTCATTTGTGGAGCTGTACTCGACTGGATAGGTGGTACTGCTGGGTTGCTTTGATATTCTTGCTCTGCCGGCATATCGTTATCGAGTTTCTGTCCACAATTTGGGCAAAAGGTAATATGGTCATCTACCTGCTCACCACAATTAGAACAAAATTTTCCCATTTTTTCATCTCCCTTGATAATATGAGTTAATAAAATATATAATTTAGTCTAGCATAAAATCATTAATGGTTCAATATAATAGTATTCATGATTTTAATTAAATATTTAGGTAAAAGAAAATGTTTCACGTGAAACATTTCTATTTTTTTATTATTTCATTAGCTATGTTAAGGGCTATAACAGCATCCTTGGCATAATAATCCGCACCTGCTTCATCTGCATAATCCTGTGTCAGTGCTGCTCCTCCTACCATAGTTTTTGATGGTGAACCTGCTTTGTTTAACTGACGAATTACCTCGTCAATCTCTGTCATCGTGGTAGTCATAAGGGCGCATAAGCCTACAATATCTGCATCATTTTTTATGGCAGCTGCAACGATTTCTTCTGCAGGAACATCCTTTCCCAGATCAATTAGCTTGAATCCACTGTTTTCCAAAAGAGCGCCAACGATATTTTTTCCCAGATCGTGTATGTCCCCCTTGACAGTTGCCAGGACTACAGTTCCCTTTTCATTGTTTTCCTTTGCAGGATACTTGACTTTTAAAACATCAAAGGCATTTTTCATTGCTTCTGCAGAGAGTAAAACCTGTGGTAAAAATATCCTTCCAGCCCCAAAATCAACCCCAATATCATTCATTGCGGCAGTTAGTGCCTTTTCTGTTAACTCTGTAGGATCTATATTATCCTTAAGTGCATTTTCTATAAGCTCCGGAATAGCATCTGTATCACCGTCAATTATTGCCTGTTTTACGGCATCAACAGGAGATAGCTGTGTATGCTTTGCAATGGCAGCTTTTTTTGGTGCTGTAAGGTTGTTTTCATTTTTACTGTAAGCTATTCCGTTTGGATCTTTTCCCAAGAGTGCCATACTTGCCAAAAGAGCATTTTGCATTTGATCATCATATGGATTCATAATAGGTGCATCTAATCCCTCTGCAAGGCACATGGAAAAGAAGGTGCTGTTCATCAGGGGACGATTTGGGAGCCCAAAAGAAATATTGCTCAATCCCATTGTAGAAGGATATCCGTATTTGGTGCGATACATTTTTAATGTATCAAGAACGTGATTGCAGGCATATTGGTCTGCTGCAATAGTCATTACAAGAGCATCAAGAAGGAAATCACCATCCCTTAATCCTGCTTTCTTTGCAGCATCAAGTATTGTATCCATTACAGAGATACGGTCTGCAGCAGTTTTTGGTATTCCTTCATCAGTTAATGGAAGACATAATATTGCAGCACCATATTTTTTTGCCAGGGGAATAAATGTGCGCAGTCGTTCTTTTTCTGCACTTACTGAGTTGATTAATGCTCTTCCGGGATATGCCCTAAGACCAGCTTCCAATACCTCTGGGTCACTAGTATCAATAATTAGTGGGGCATCAGTAAGCTGAGAAATTTCGGTAATTGCTTTTTTCATTGCTTGTGCCTGGTTAATTCCACCAACACCCATGTTAATATCTAATAATTGTGCCCCGACTTTAACCTGGTCGATGGCTTCTTTTTTGACGGAGAGAAAGGACCCTTCCTTGATTTCAGCGGCAAGCTTTTTACGCCCCGTTGGATTTATACGCTCGCCAATTAATACCGTAGGTAGTTCTTTGTCGATTGTCACGGTTTTGCTTCGGCTGGTCAGCATGAGCCGACGGCGCAATGGTTTAAATTCAGGCTCCTTACAGTCTTTTAGTGATTCTTTTAGCGCTGCTATATGTGCCGGAGTTGTACCACAGCAACCACCAATATAGGTCGCACCTGCCTGCACTAAGTGAGGAGCCCATTTCCCAAAATCCTCAGGGCCCATAGGAAAAGTTGTTTTTCCGTTAATTAGTTGAGGAAGTCCGGCATTTGGCTGGACACTGATGGGTTTTTCTGTATTTTCAGAGAGCATCTTTACAATTGGAACAAGCTGTTCCGGTCCAAGGGAACAGTTTACACCAATTATGTCGGCACCCATCCTGTCCAGTGTAATGGCAGCAGTCTGCGGGTCAGTACCTGTTACAGTTCTACCATCCTCACTGTAGGAAAGCTGACATATTACAGGTAGGGTAGTAACATCCTTTGCTGCTAACAGGGCAGCGCGCATCTCCTGTAGATCAATAGATGTTTCTATGATTATATAATCGGCACCAGCTTCATATAATGCTGCTGCCTGAAGCTTATAATTTTCATAGGCATCTTCAAAATCAAGGTCTCCCAGTGGCTTTATGAATTTACCGGTAGGGCCCATACTGCCAGCTACCCTTGCCTTGTTTTTTGCCGCAACTTTAGCGGCTTTTACTGCTGCTATGTTTATTTCACGGGTTTTATTCTCCAAATTATAGTGGCTTAATTTAATCGGAGATGCACCAAAGGTGTTGGTTTCTATTATAGTTGCTCCTGCATCCACATACTTTTTGTGAATTGCTGTGAGAGCCCCGGGGTTATCTATACATAGCAGTTCCGGGCAGTATCCGGATGGCAACAGACCCTGCTGCTGTAAAATTGTCCCCATTGCTCCATCAAATATATGAATCATAAAATCAATCCTTTTTAATACAATTAATATAGTAAAAATAGCACAATATATTCTTTATTCTATATTAGTAAGGCAAGTAAAATATATTTTTACTGTGGTTTAATTACTAATGTCAGTATACTTTGTGTCTGTTTTGTTTTCAAGTTTTTACCCTGGAAGGACAATCTGTTTTGTTACAGGATGAGCAGCCTTTGTTGCTGATATCCATGATGCATTCGTTAGCTTCTTCATATAATCCTATTAATGCTGTAATTGATTTTCTGGGTTCCAGCATCATTGATTCTGTTAGGGATATGCCAATTGCTTCTGCTTGTACTGCCTTTACTATTTCTGGTTGTTGCTGAATTGGCCAATCGCCATAGCCCGGACTAAACCGCCATTTCATGTTATATCCTTGTTTTACCACCTGATTTTTAATGGCTTTTTCCATTTGATCTGCACTTTGTTCCACAGCAGCAGTAGCTGCAGCATCTAAAATTAGTGATAAGCCATATTTTCCTTCCTTAAATAAAGAGGTTATTTTATTTTCTATTTCAATTCCTACTGTTACAGCAATCAGTATTACTTTTTTACATCCCGTTAGATGCTTTTTTATAGAATTTCCCTTAAGCTGAAATTCAGGCGAAGCCTTTATTGTTTGAGATATTTCATCATAATCATATTGTTCCCAAATCCCTCTTGGATTGATTATCAGTCTTGCCAACTCGCATGCCTCATCTATTATTTTATCATCAAAGTTTGATTTTTGGAGTCCGGCATAGCGTTTAGCTTCCTTGCGGTCAATATCTAATATTTGAGAATTAAAGATTGGCATATTATCACCTCTTCAATACAAATTGTTTCACGTGAAACAATTTGTATTATATTATGAAGAAAATATAAAAACAATTACTTTTGGATATCGAAAAAAAAAGTTATTAATGGTACAATATATGGTGGGATTAAAAAAGGCCTCTTTTTTTAATCAATGAGAGAATGTAACCATAAAAGATGACGAGAATTTTATTAGTGAAATAAGGTCGGTGACTAAATGGGTAAGGTAATTGCTATTGCAAATCAAAAGGGTGGCGTAGGCAAGACCACTACTTCTGTAAGCTTAAGTGCTGCATTGGCAGAAAAAAACAAAAAGGTATTATTAGTTGATTGCGATCCTCAGGGGAATGCAACAAGTGGTTTTGGTATAGATAAAAAAGAGCTTAACAGCAGTATATATAATGTAATAATTGATCGGTGGGCAATCAAGGATATAATTTTGGCGACAGATTACAAGATTGATATTGCACCATCACAAATTGACCTGGCCGGAGCAGAGGTGGAGCTGGTTGATGGTGAAGGCAGAGAATACAGATTAAAAAATGCAATTGATGGCATAAAGGATCAATACGATTATATAATAATTGATTGTCCTCCGTCATTAGGTTTTCTTACATTGAATTCATTGGCAGCTGCTGATTCTGTTTTAATCCCGTTACAGTGCGAATTTTATGCTTTGGAAGGCTTGTCACAGTTACTTAATACCATCGATATGATACATAATCAGCTGAATGTTTCCCTGGAATTGGAAGGTGTATTAATGACGATGTATGATTCCCGTACAAATTTGTCTGAACAGGTGGAAGAAGAGGTGCGCAATCATATTGGTGACAAGGTTTATCAAACAACTATTCCAAGAAATGTAAGACTTAGTGAGGCACCTTCCTATGGATGCCCGATTTTTGCGTATGATCCTTCTTCGAAGGGTGCATTAGCATATATGGCTCTGGCACAGGAGGTAATAGATCATGGCTAAGAAAAAAAGTGGACTTGGAAGAGGCTTAGGGGCTTTTGGTTTGCCTGAGCCATTACAGAACAGTAAAAATGATAAAAAAAAGGTGCAGCCAGTATCTCCGAGTGATGAAGATGTAAGCATTCAGGAAATTGATATAAGTAAAATAACTGTCAATCCACATCAGCCTCGAAGTGAGTTTGATGAAGATGCTTTAAAAGCGTTGCAGGAATCAATCAAACAATATGGAGTTTTGCAGCCTGTCTTAGTGAGAAAAACTCCAAAAGGGTTTGAATTAATTGCCGGAGAGCGTAGATTGAGGGCATCAAAGCTAGCCGGACAAAAGGTAATTCCAGCTGTTATTAAAGAATATAACGATGCACAAATGACAGAGATCGCATTGATAGAAAACATTCAACGCGAGAATCTGAATCCTGTTGAAGAAGCTCATGCGTATCACCACTTGCTCACAGATTATGGATTGACGCAGGATATGCTTTCCAAAAAGGTGGGGCGTAGTCGTTCTCATATTGCAAATTTCCTGAGACTGTTAAAGCTGGCACCTGGTGTGCAGAAAAAACTGATTAATAATGAGCTTTCTATGGGGCAAGCCAAGCCCTTGTTGATTATTGAGGAAGATAGCTTGCAGGAAAAGGCTGCAGAATTTATAATAAGTAACGATTTATCTGTCCGAAAAGTGGAAGCATTGGTAAAACAGATTGTTAAGCATCCCGATTTCTTTGAGGAAAAAGAGTCTGATCCTAAGGGGCATGATACAGATCCAGCCACATTATACCTTCTGGAAGCAGAAGATAAGCTGAAGATGTTTTTTGGAACAGCAGTTCGGATAAAAGGATCAGGGAAAAGGAAAAAATTAGAAATAGAGTTGAGCTCTCAGGAGGAGCTTGAAAGAATTTTGACACTAATAGCGGATAAAGTAACAATGCAGGATAATGCCACCAAATTAGCAAAGCTCAGGGAATATTCCACCAAGGGGAAATTTAGTGTCTAATAAAATTAAGGGAGTTTTATGTAAATGGAAAATACTGATTTGATGAAGTTTATTGTAAATAATCTAAGTTATGTAGTTACTGTTTTGGTCATCATGATGATCATTATGTATGTATTGATGATAAATCTTTTTTATAACATTAATTATATGAAAAAACGTTATAAAAAGATGATGACCGGAGTCGATGGTGCAAATCTTGAGCGTATGATTATCGGATGTATAGATGATGCTGCTGAAGTGGGAAAGGAAAATCAGCAAATAAAAAAGGACATAGAGGATATTAAGGCGCTGCTACAGCAGGCTATTACCAAGGTTGCAGTGGTGAGATTCAGAGCTTTTGAGGATATGGGCAGTGATTTGAGTTATGCTGTTGCTATGTTGGATTCAGATAATAATGGTGTAATTATGTCCAGTATTTTTGGTCGGGAGGATTCAAGGAGCTATGTTAAACCTGTTACAGAGGGTAAATCTTCCTATCCGCTGACTGATGAGGAATCAGATGCATTAAGGCAGGCCATGAGGCAGTCCTGATAACGATTGATTAAATGAGTGAATTTTTAATATGGCTGTCTCTTTTAAGGAGACAGCTGTTTTTTATGTAACAAGAGATTTTATAAAAACAATTATGACATTATTAAATTTATAAAAAACTATAATGTGTATAAAAAAATAAAGGTAAAAGTATATATTTTTTTGTATTTAAAACTAATAGCTTTTAAAATAAATAGGAATTATTTCCTGCGGACAAATGATTTAAATAGGAGTATAATAATTTTACTTCCCTGTGGATTATATGATATAATGTAACGACCATGAAGGATGGAATTAATTTTCATTTTTGTCATGAAATGACAGATAATTGTTACACAGAACATTTAGATAATATATATGAAATAAAACGGGGTTCAAGATGTCTCCTTTCTTTATAATTGGGAGGCAGTAACCTATAACTGGTAAGAGCTGTTCCCGTCCTCTTAAGGTGGGAGGGCGGAATGGTGATAACTGGTTGTGCGCATACCTTTTGCCCCGTTGAAACGCTGATATGAATAATAAGCGTTATAAGTGCTTTTTAGTGTTTGGGGGATTTTATTCTTGGATAAGAAGGGCAATAGTGTAGATAGCCGGGAGTACACTATCAAGATTATACCTCATCAGGGTTCTGATGTTCATAGTATACACTTGCCTATATTGTGGATTAAAGTAGCAGCAGCCTCTGTTTTTACGGTTTTGCTGTTATTGGCAGGTGCCTTCAGCTATTCTGTATATAGCAGTTATTCACTGCGTAATGAGGCGTCTCAGATTGAAAAATTAAGAGAAGCCAATTCTCAGCAGCAGGAGCAGTTATTGGAGCTTTCCAAAAAGGCCAATGACTTACAGAATGAAATAGAACAGTTGGGCCAGGTAGAAAAAGAGGTAAGACAGCTATCAGGTATAGCTGATGAGGTACCGGTAGATAATTCAGATGATGTCAAGCATGATGGTCAGGGTGGGCCAATAAAAAAGTTAGCTGTTCAGGATGTTAGCTTTGCATTAGATGATGTGGAGCAGAGGGTAAATAATCGTAGAGCAAGTCTTCTGAAGTTGCGGGATATGTTGCGGGAGCAGCATAAGATTGTTTCCTATCAGGAAAGTGCAGCTGCAGCTACACCGTCTATATGGCCAGCCAGTGGAGATGTAAGTTCACCTTATGGCTTGCGCTGGAATGGAAGTGATTTTCATCCAGGTATTGATATAGCAAACGATATCGGGACTCCTATTATGGCAGCAGCGGATGGTGTTGTCACAGTAGCCGGTTGGAATTCCGGTGGCTATGGTAATATGGTTGATATTGACCATGGAAATGGTATCATGACGCGATATGGGCATGCACAGCAGGTAGTGGTCAGTGCCGGCCAGACCGTAAAGAAGGGGCAGATTATTGCGTATATGGGAAGTACAGGATATAGTACAGGTCCTCATCTGCACTATGAGGTTCGGGTTAATGGGCAGGCAGTGAATCCTGCAGCTTATATGAGGTAAAGGAGTCATTTTATGTTTGGGTCAGTAAAAAAACAGTTTGATAATGCACACAACAATGATATTGAGACTATTATTGGTAACAATACTGTTATCAAGGGAGAAATATCAGGAAGCAGTAATTTGCGGATTGATGGTAATGTGGAAGGCAGCATATCGATTTCAGGTTGTGTAGTTATTGGCCCATCCGGTGATGTTCATGGCGATATTAATGCAGATGATCTTGTAGTGTCAGGCCGTGTTGAGGGAAATGCAACTATTGAAAACTGTCTCTCTGTACAGTCTACTGGTCAGCTTATTGGTGATGTCAAGGTTGGATCACTGAAGATTGATGATGGTGGAATTTTTAAGGGGCGTAGTGAAATGACACTAAAAAGCAATCTGGTTCCATCTGAGGCGTTATAACGAGCTTTAAGGTGTCCCCTTCCTATTTAGGTGGGGGAAAACAAACTACAACAGCTGGCGAGCATATCTCCTAGCTCGTTGAAACGCTAATTGGAAGATTTTTCTTCTAAAGAAGAAAAATTTGAACAATGGCGTTATAATGTACTAAAGTTATTTTGGTATGGTGGGTTGATGATTTAGCTATTTTGTGTAGTTGTATATAGAAAATGAAAAATTCAATATTTTTATTAAAAATCTCCAGTTGTTCTGGAGATTTTTTGTTTTAATGTATACCGAAAAACAATACAATACATAATTATTATGACATATTATACATA
>NZ_JAILFV010000081.1 GCF_024697385.1 Anaerovibrio sp. | reverse complement strand
CCATCTAGCCATAACGAAGGCAGATATATCGACTTCCGTACTGTCAACTACGTCGTCCTTTGGATTTATAGTCTTTCGGTGCTCAATCACTATCCCTGCAACCATGCTGTCTACGCTTCGTGTAGCACGTTACCATGCCACCCGCAAGACTCGCTTCCGATGCTGCGGCTTACAGCTTATCGAGCGGACGTTTGCAATCCGCTATATGAAGCGCCCTTAGCAGGGCGCACTGACAGGCACCAATGTTATGAAAATACTTTTCCTTGACCATCATTAAACTCCCTAAATCTTCTCAAACGCCTTACGATCTATCACAGCCCAAAATATCTGAAGCATAACAGCTGAGAAGCACAATGCATACGGATCGAATGTAATACTGGCCCCATGCATGATTGAATTCCTCAGATTGACCTTCTTCGTCGAGAACAGTATATCCAGCACATCGTAATAAGACTTTTTGATATGCTTTTTTGCAAATGGATTATTTAAGAACTGTCCGAGAGTGATTGGATTGTTTCTGAAAGTACCCAGGATTATCTGCTCTGCATCATCAGGTATCAATCCTGCTCTATCAAATAAATCCCGGCAGTGCCTCATTGCATCTTCTCGGCTGCCATCCATATATTGGGATTGGCTAAGAATCAAATTTATAAACTGCTTATCATCCTCCGACAACTCAATCTCTCCATTTTTACACTTCTCAGATAGCTGCATCATCAGCTTTATAACAAGCCCCTGCTGCATGAAACTTATCATGAAGCGTTCTATAAGACTTGGCAGCGCGAAACTTGCAAAGTAAGGCTTATTATTTTGGTATAACTGCTCACGCTGAAGATCAGATATTGCCTTCTCCCTTGCTGCCCCCGCATCATCAGTTAAAGGATGAAATACCAGATCAAATGGATACTTGGGAGGCATATTCTTAAGCACACTGATATAGTCATACAGCACGCTCTGGTATACATTTGGATAATCTGTGACCATTCTCCCCAACACGATGTCAGGTAGATGCCCTTCATCCACAAGCCATTCGTGGTAGTTATAAAGGATGCATCCAAGATGGTAATCAAACTCAATTGCAAGAAGATGATTTTCCATCCATTCTTTTTTGTGTTCCTCTGATCTGAAAGATCCAAATGGTTCAGGTAGGACAGCTGTGCCCTTATCGAATTCATAGATATCTACAAACTCTGTGAAGATATCTTCGAGGGTACTATAGAATGCAGGCGACCCGTATGGATATGATTTCAACGCATTGATTCTGGGCTCCAAAAATCTCGAATTCTCATCAGCATTGACAAGAACATTATTTTGGAGTGGTCCTATCTTGAAAATTTTCTTTGGGTATTTCATCGTTCTCTCTTTCAGAAGGATGATCTTTAGGGGCAATACCTAATCCTTCATATGGACTTTAACATCTATCTGAACTTCGCAGTAGTAATCATAGCCGCCTGGAATCTGACCATCCAACGCACTATATCCTACCAATGCTCCATCCTTTGTTATAATTTCATTCGGAAGGGGAATCCATTCATCTTTTCCAATCCCTTCGTTACACAATCTCGCCGATCCATCCAGATACTCGATAAAGAAGTACCGCTCACTCTTTAATGTGACTCCATCCCAGTATCTTGCAGGAACCGCGTTAGAGGAATCTAAATATCCGATTATATTCTGCTGCTTAGAAAACTGTGTCGGCAAGCTAAAGGTTACTTTTACATCCTTTGCAACTGCATCAAAGCCTCCGGGATTATCATTGTGAATATAGAGACGAATAGTATATGTTTCTCCGTCTTCCACTTCCAATGTATTTGCATGCCATCCATTCGTTTCATCAATTTGACGAGCGCCAACGTAATTAAACTCATGACCTATGAGTCCATCACTGATAGAGTTAAAGGTGATTAGACTGCCCAACTTTCCTGCGTCAATCTCATCGCTTGAATATGCCCGGCGACCGTTGGTATTATCACCCCAGCCGCCATTCGAATCCCACACATCTATTTCTGCGCTCTGGTGATACGAATTACCATTAATAGAAACACTTGCTGTTATGCATTCAGCTTCAGTTATTGACGGATCTATTGCCTTGATATAGAAGAATACTTCAACTGATTCACCTGGAGAATAATCGCCAATATTTACACCCTCATTTTCTATTTGACCCTCAATGGAATACCCGTCTGGAAATTTATCATCATAGAGTGTAATACCATCAACTATTTCAATATTGTCCGTTAACACACATGTCAATTTGACATTTTTAACTTTATAGCTATTCTCGTTAGTGAAAATAACTCTGCATTGAGCTCTTTCATCTTTAGCAACATAACGAAGGCAGATATATCGACTTCCGTACTGTAAACTACGTCGTCCTTTGGATTTATAGTCTTTCGGTGCTCAATCACTATCCCTGCAACCATGCTGTCTACGCTTCGTGTAGCACGTTACCATGCCACCCGCAAGACTCGCTTCCGATGCTACGGCTTACAGCTTATCGAGCGGACGTTTACAATCCGCTATATGAAGCGCCCTTAGCAGGGCGCACTGACAGACACAAATGTCCTTATAATATCATATAGGGATTAAAATATATTCTAAAATTCACTTTTTTAATCCAGTGCGAATGTCTATTCCGGGACGTAAATGCGTCAATTTTACTTGACGATCAATAACACCGAGCAAGTCACAGAAAAACTTGACATAACAGTACCTGGAACCTAATTGTTAACCACCAGAAATTCTACGACTATGCATCTGTATAATTCACTCAAATGGCAACTCCTCATCCTTGCATATAATCCATGATATCATCTATATATCCTATTGCCGTTATGCTTTTATCTCTTCCATATTTTAACATATATGCCAATCTAGAATTCTCCACTATCGTAATAACATATTTATTAATCTCGAATGAGTGAAGCGTTAATTTTACCTGTGTTTTATCAATTAGGCCATCAAAACCTGCTTCTTTAGTTATATTCCAAAAATCATCACGAAGTATCATTTCACTTCTGCGTAAATAATTATGTATCTGATTCCATTTCAGAACTATGTTTATAGGTGAACCATCACCTGCTTCTCCACCTCCCATTGGCATATATAAATCATTTCCAATGGCTACAAATGTATTAACTTGTGCTTTCTGTAAAACCCCCATTTCTTTATCTGTTAAAACCTGATCAATACTAGCACCCTCTATCTTACATCTTCCAAGAAGTGATGGCCAATTTCTATGAACTATACTTAAATATTCCTGCCTTGACCATATATTTTCCGCATTATGGGGTAAAATTTGTAACATATATACAGTTTCATCATTTACTATCGCCAACAAGAGCATATTTGATCTGGCTGAAAATTTTGAATTTCTATTATCCAATTTATCAGTTATATGAAAATGATATATATTCCAATAATTTAATAAATTATCCTCAAACAAACCATTATCTATACTTTTGGTCAAATACGGATTTAAATTTGAACCATTCTCAATTTTTTGCTCCATAGATTTTAATGCATTTTCATATTCTAATGGGCAACTAAATACATCGGATTTTAAAATATTTCTAGGCTTGATAGGTATTCTTCTATGGAGATATCTCATATAATCCAAATACGCGGAATCTTTATGTTTGATAGAAATATTATGTTGTTTTAATATTTTTTCGGCATATTTATTTAAATCATCTACAAGGTTAATATTAGGATCATTATAACCATTATACAAAGTCACAGTCACCTCCATAATATTGAGTTTCGTTGAAACCTTACTTTCTTACTTGCCTCTTTTTATTATACGAAAATCAATATTCAATCAATAAACCATAAGCTTATAGTACTCGGTACTATCCCTGTCCTCTCTCCAAATTCCTTCTGAGTCATATTTAATTGTTTTAATCTTTCAAAAATACACTCACTAATAGTCATAATATTATCCTCATAATTATGGAAAGATCAATTCACAATATAGAACTATTTTAAATTATATGGATTTTATATTACAAAACAAATTTGTCAATATCCCTAATCTCTGCACCTATCTATCACTTTACTACAGTAAACTCAATGACTTTTGCATCAAAATACTCATTATTTAATGCCGTTAATGCTGAATCATCCTTTACACCGCCATTTTCATCCGCATCAACATCATGGAGATCTGAGTGCAGATAATAAGTCGCATTGCCCGATGAATCAAATTTTTCAGAAGCTTCCTCCTCAATAGCCAATACACCATCATCAGTCACAGTATATTTTTTAATTGAGTGATGAGAAGCCGCATAAAGATAGTTTCCAGAAACAGCAAGTGGAGTAGCAGTCCCACCTGCACTTACACTGCCACAGTACTGGATCTTGTCATCCCCATCCATACAATATACATCCGCTATTATAGCTTCTCTCGTCTCCGCCCCGTCATCGCCGAATGTTTCGGCAGTAACTAAAAGAGTGTCCTGGTTTCCCAGCTTAACCTCTGCGTACCCCATATCCGTAGTGAGCTTAGCAATTGCCTGCTTAAAATCTTTACAGTCACTAATATCTATAGCGACATATTTCTCCTCTGTATCAGATTGTGCTTCTGTCATTTCCTGATCTAATGTTTCAGCCTGTGCTGTAGTTTCTGCCTCACTGGACGGTGCCTCAGGAATGCTTGCTGCGTTGTTACATGCCGCCAATACTACCCCCGACATAACAACTGCTAATCCAATGTGTAATTTCTTTTTCATATAACGCCTCCACACCAAATATAAGCTTTTCATTATGCATATTTTCTACTTTAACTGTTACTCCCCAGCCACACGCCATTTGATATGACCTTGTCACCACGTATCATGCTATTGACACTATTAAGTGGTACAACCTCAACATAATAGTTGCCCGGCTCTCTGACAAGCGCACTTACATTATAATTTAAAATATTTACGGTCTCCTCTTTCTTACCCTGAGCAGTTAACTTTTCATCCTTTGCAGTACCAGTAGGTCCATTAGCTCCATCACCATGCACAATCCTTTTTTCCTGATGCTGAGTTGTATTAGAGG
>NZ_JAILFV010000073.1 GCF_024697385.1 Anaerovibrio sp. | reverse complement strand
TGTGGAAGATAACGATTAGAATGTGATATACTATTCAAAACGGTTGACGTCCTTTCTCAGAGTTTTTTGTGGTAATTAAATTCTAAGGACTAAACCGTTTTTTGTATAGAGGGGGTCTCACATCAATTGTAAAGCTACAATCTTTATTTTTTTAAGCCAAAAGGTCATATTTTATAAAATGAAAAAATGTGATAGAATTATACTGATTGAAAAGGAAGCAAAAATCATACTGTCTTTTGGAAGGGATGATTATTGTGGAGGATGCTGGCTTTGTCCTGCGTCCGGGATTGGCTTATTATTATAGGATATCAAGGATAACATCAGATAAAATACATTATAGTATATATTTTGACTGATTAGGAGATTTGGTGAGTAATATGGGGATTAAAGGTGCAGTAATCATTGGCATTTTACTGGAATTGTTATTGGGAGCTGCAGCGGCAGCTTTCTATTTCATGTATTATATACATACACCTACATATTCAATCAATGCCCTTCAGAAGGCAGTACAGGTTGGTAATGTAGAGGAATTTCAGAAATATGTTGATATGGATGCCATTTTGAAAAAAAGCTCCGCAGATTTAGAAAATATAATTACTGATAACAGTGCGATGCGCAAGAAGCTGCAGGATGGTTCTTTTGCATCGGTGTGTAAGGAGGATATGTTATATTTTGTAGCCAATGGTGGCTGGAAAAGGTCTGATGAAATTACAGAGGATGTGGAATTTCAGAACAAAATTGGCCTAAAGACAATGTCTTTCAGACGCATAGAATATGTCGTAAGGGATGAAGCTCCTGAATCTGAGGATGAAGAAAATACAGCTGAGGCAGCTGAAGCTGATAGTGACGGGGATAAGGCAGTCACTGAAGGAGCGACTGCCACTGTAGGTATCAGAGTTTATGAGCCGAATTATGGAGATACCTTTGTTCTGAAGTTTAAGATGCGTCAGATGGCGGATCAGTCCTGGCAGCTGTATGACATCCTGAATTATGGCGACTTTGTCAATGCTCTTATGAAGCAGAATGAACGGGATATGAAGCGTTATGTTGAGAAGGTCCGCGTTATTTTAAAGAATACAGAGGACAAGTTTGCCAAGCTGAAGACAAAAATGCCTGAGATCAATAAGGAATGGATTATTGAATCACAGAAAATAATGAAAGAATCCTGCGAGGAGCTGGACACCCTCAAGGTTCCTGTTGAGGCTGCCAAGCTGAACAGCCTGTTGATTGAACGAAAAGCAATTTTTTACGATATGATGGATGCATATTATGAAAGCCTGAGTTTCCAGGAAAAGGTGAAGGATTACAAGGAGGCTGCAGAAAAAGCGGCCCAGGCAGCCGCCAAGGCCGGTAAAAAGCAAAAGAAAAGCCGACAGCCTAATTTTGACAGTGCTGCTGCCAAGCTGGACGGAGAAATTGCTGAGGTAAATAAAAAGTGGGCTGATAACAAAGCTGAAATAACTAAAATTATTGGCTCTACAGATAAAACTGTAGCCCGGGGTGTAAGAGCAATGCGCAATAATGATGATGATGCTGTCAGACGGGCAAATTATCCTGGCGCCGATACTGCCGGTGATGGTGATGGAGTAAATCCGCTTCGTCCGGAAACATTGCCTGAAATTTCTGCAATAAAATAAATACAAGGAATAATATGTCCCCTTCAGGCTGTTTGGAGGGGGCATTGTTATTGGCTGCAGCAATAAGCATGGGATATATTTTTTGAACGCACAGGGCTTATTTTCTAAATGAATTATTGTCAGCAAATTAAAGAGTCTTTGTATACAATACAAATGTCTTGTGATATAATGACAAGGTGTATCATATATACACTATGACAGGAGTTAAGGTTAAAATGAAAACAAAAAAGACCAATGCGGCACGGATATTGGATAATATGAAAATTTCCTATGAAATCAAGGAATATGAGGTTGATTTGGACGATCTCAGTGCTGTGCATGTAGCTGCTTCAGCAGGGATGGATGTTAAAACTGTTTTTAAGACACTGGTGTGTCGCGGAGATAAAACAGGTGTCCTTATGGCGTGTATACCTGGAGACGGAGAACTGGATTTTAAGGCACTGGCCCGTATATCCGGAAATAAGAGCGTGGAAATGGTTGCCTTAAAGGAGGTCCTGGGGCTGACAGGATACATTCGCGGTGGATGTTCGCCTTTGGGTGCCAAAAAAAATTATCCTGTATATATTGATTCTTCCTGTGAGATGCATTCTTCTATTGCCGTAAGTGCCGGAATTCGTGGGCAGCAGCTGATACTGGAACCCGCAGGGCTTGTAAGGGCAGTGAAGGGCACGCTGGGAAACATAACCCGATAATAATTATCTGGAAATTTATTTTTGACTAATTTGTAGGGGGAAAAGCATGAAATATATAAGTACACGGGGCAACAATCAGAAAATAACCTCAGCAGAGGCAATTATAAAGGGCTTGGCAGATGATGGCGGATTATTTGTGCCTGAGGAAATGCCAAAGGTCGATATGGATTTTATTGAGGGCTTGAGAAATTTATCATATCAGGAAAGAGCCGTCATGGTTTTAAAGCAGTTCCTGACCGATTACACTCAGGAGGATCTTGAGGGCTGTGTTGAAAGGGCCTATGGAAACGGCAAGTTTGATAATAAGGATATTGCACCGGTAAAAGCTTTAAAGGATGTTTCGGTACTGGAATTATGGCATGGTCCTACCAGTGCATTTAAGGACATGGCACTGCAGCTTTTGCCCCAGCTTTTATCAACTGCCCTGGGAAAAACCGGCGAAAAAAATGAGGTGGTTATCCTGGTTGCAACCTCCGGTGATACGGGAAAGGCTGCTCTCGAAGGCTTTAGGGATGTTCCACAAACTAAAATAATGGTATTCTATCCTGATAATGGTGTCAGCAGAATCCAGCGGCTTCAGATGGTTACCCAAAAGGGGGGCAATGTTTCTGTCATCGCCGTAAAAGGAAATTTTGATGATGCTCAAAGTGGTGTTAAGGCTATTTTTAGTAATCAGGGAATAAAGGCGCAATTAATGGAGAAGGGGGTATCCCTGTCTTCGGCTAACTCGATTAACTGGGGAAGGCTTGTACCGCAGATAGTATATTATTTTAGTGCTTATGCTGACCTGCTGAACAAGGACCGTATCAAGGCCGGGGACAAAATCAGTTTTGTTGTTCCAACGGGTAATTTCGGTGATATTCTGGCCGGCTATTACGCCATGGCCATGGGGTTGCCTGTTAATAAGCTGGTATGTGCCTCCAATTCCAATAATGTTCTGACTGATTTCCTGACAACCGGAATTTATGACAGGAACAGGGCTTTTTATAAGACAATCAGTCCTTCCATGGATATTCTTATATCCAGTAACCTCGAGAGGCTGCTCTATCATATTACCGGTGATGCCAATAAGGTTGCCGGCTGGATGCAGCAGCTTGCTGAAGAGGGCTGCTACAATGTGGGTCCTGAGGTGCTGGATAAGATCAAGGCCGTATTTGCCGCTGACTGGTCAGATGATGAGGCTACCGGCAAGCAGATAGCCGATGAATATTCCAAGGAGAAATATGTCGCTGATCCTCATACTGCTGTGGCCTGGAGAGCTGCGGAAAAAGCTTCAGGTATTGGTGAAACCGTGGTGGTATCCACTGCCAGCCCTTATAAATTTAATGAAAGTGTTTTAAATGCCTTGGGACATGATATTAATGGCAAGGATGAATTTACCCTTCTCGATGAACTGGCAAGGGTGAACACAGACGGCATTCCTGCAGGTCTTGCCGGTCTGAAGGGAGCAGATATTTTACATTCACGGGTAGTCGATAAAAACGAAATGAAAAATGTAGTGTTTGATTTTTCGATAAATACGAAACAATAATAATAAATGTGAGTCATATCACAGGAAAAGAATAATTAACAATTTTTGACAAATAGGTGTAAAAAGATTAATATTATAGCAGGGTTCTCTGGATTTTGGAGAACTGTTTATGAAACTATAAATGTTGTAAATGACATCATATGATTTATAAGCTTTTATGCTTATGGGGGTGGTAAGTCATTGCAACAAAATGAAAAAAAGAAAGAGGTAGATAACAAAATGGCAACTATTGACTTGACAAAGTATGGTATCACCGGTGCTACTGAGATTCTTCACAATCCTTCCTATGAAGTACTGTTTGAAGAGGAGACCAAGGCTGGTCTTGAGGGCTATGAAGTTGGTCAGGTAACTGAACTCGGTGCTGTTAATGTTATGACTGGTATCTTCACTGGTCGTTCTCCTAAGGATAAGTACATCGTAATGGATAAGAACTCCAAGGATAAGGTTTGGTGGACTACTGAAGAGTATCCTAATGATAACCATCCAATGTCTGAGGATGTATGGGCAGCTGTTAAGGATATCGCCAAGAAAGAGCTTTGCAATAAGAAGCTGTATGTTGTTGATGCTTTCTGCGGTGCTAATAAGGATACCCGTATGGCAGTTCGCTTCATCGTTGAGGTTGCATGGCAGGCTCACTTTGTAACCAATATGTTCATTCAGCCTACTGCTGAGGAGCTGGAAAACTTTGAGCCAGATTTCGTTGTATACAATGCTTCCAAGGCTAAGGTAGAGAACTATAAGGAGCTTGGTCTGCGTTCTGAGACTTGTGCTGCTTTCAATACTACCTCCAAGGAGCAGGTTATCATTAACACCTGGTATGGTGGAGAGATGAAGAAGGGTCTGTTCTCCATGATGAACTACTTCCTCCCACTCCAGGGTATTGCTGCAATGCACTGTTCTGCAAACTGTGATATGAATGGTGAGAACACTGCAATTTTCTTCGGTCTTTCCGGTACTGGTAAGACTACCCTGTCCACTGATCCAAAGCGTAAGCTCATCGGTGATGACGAGCATGGTTGGGATGATAAGGGTGTATTCAACTTTGAGGGTGGCTGCTATGCAAAGGTTATCAACCTTGATCCTGAGTCTGAGCCTGATATCTACAATGCAATCAAGAGAAATGCACTTCTCGAGAACGTTACTGTAGACGCTAACGGCAAGATTGACTTTGCTGACAAGTCCGTTACTGAGAATACCCGTGTATCCTATCCTATCAATCATATCAAGAACATTCAGCCAGGTTCAACTGCTCCGGCAGCCAAGAATGTTATTTTCCTTTCTGCTGATGCATTTGGCGTATTGCCTCCAGTATCCATACTGACTCCTGAACAGACTCAGTATTACTTCCTGTCCGGATTTACTGCTAAGCTGGCTGGTACTGAGCGTGGCATTACTGAGCCAACTCCTACCTTCTCTGCATGCTTCGGTCAGGCATTCCTTGAGCTGCATCCTACCAAGTACGGTGAGGAGCTCGTTAAGAGAATGACTGCTAACAATGCTAAGGCTTATCTCGTAAATACTGGTTGGAATGGTACCGGTAAGCGTATCACCATCAAGGATACCCGTGGTATTATCGATGCTATCCTCAATGGTGACATCAAATCTGCACCTACCAAGAAGATTCCAATGTTCAACCTCGAAGTTCCTACCGAACTGCCAGGTGTTGATCCTAAGATTCTCGACCCTCGTGACACTTATGCTAATGCTTCCGAGTGGGAGACCAAGGCTAAGGATTTGGCTGGTCGTTTCATTAAGAACTTTGGTAAGTATACTACCAATGCTGCAGGTAAGGCTCTTGTTTCTGCTGGTCCTCAGCTCTAATAAAAGCATTATCCATAAGGTGTTGTATTTTCAGGTAATTAAGAGGGTCTCCTTTTTGGAGACTCTCTTTTCTTACCTATACCGTCAGGATGGGATTATTGATCCTATACCGATATTTCCTCAATAATCATTGGTTGAGTTTTCTCCCCAATTAAGGAGTATTATTATGGATATAGCGATTGTTGATGATGATGATTTTGACAGACATTCTGTACTTAAATATTGTCAGGAATATGTTAAGAAAAATTATCCTGAGGCAGAGTCGACCGTTTCCTATGAGCTTTTCTCAAGTGGCGAACAGTTATTGGATGAATATGAAAAACGCAAGTTTGATTTGATAATCCTTGACATATACATGGGAGAAATTTCCGGCATAGAAACTGCCAAAAGAATTCGCACGATAGATTCAAATGTTAGTATAGTGTTTCTCACCAGCAGTGAGGAGCATCTTTTGGATGGCTATCGTGTATTTGCTGTGGGATATTTTATAAAGCCCATAACTGACAATGTCCAGGATTTTGCTGAAACCTTCAATCACATTTTTCCGGAGCTTTTGGAAAAAAATAAGGGCATTAATATCCGTATTAATGGTACTTTGATAGATATTCCATATAATGAAATAATTTATATTGATATTGGTGATGGACACGCACTTAATATTCACCTGGCAACCCATGTTTTATCATCCACGATGAATTATGCCGAATGCTGTGATTTGCTTTTGGTGGATAAAAGGTTTTTGGAGTGCCATCATCGTATAATCATCAATATGGATTATGTTGAATCTATGGATGCTGATGATTTTACAATGACAGATGGCAGCAAGGTGCCTATCAGCCGTCGGAAGCGTCAGGGAGTAAAACTTGTATATATGAACTATATGGTGAATAAATAATCTGTTTATTATTCAATATATAAATCAGTAATTTAATAAAATACCTAAAAAGGGCGGAGATAAAATTTTTAGATTTTATCTCCGCCCTTTCAATTTTATGTATCAAATTGGGAATTCCGGTTTGAAGAATCCCATTTTATGATCAGTTGATACCAGTTATTGTCATTTTTTGTAGCAAGGTTAGCGTCATATTTTTGGATGAAGGTATCCAAAAATTGTATTTCTGAGGTTTGGTATGAATCAAAAAAAGGAAAATTACACTTTAATAATATTGATACGCCCGGACTTTCCTCCTGCATGTTAACATCAACAAAATTATTAAGCTTGGAGGGTGCTTTTGTTAATATCAGCTGAAGTAATTTTGATAAAAGCAGGGAAAGGTCTCTTTCAGTGGAAGGCTCCAAGGAAATTACTGATATATCCTTGTGAATTGTTACTCTGTGTTCCTTGGCAAGCTTTTCATAGGTTTTTAGGAGGGAATCAATTAGCGGAATAGGAGATACAGGCACCCGGAGCATTTTTTTCAGCATTTTGGTCTGGGATATAATATGCTGTTTGATACTATCATCCTTTCCTTCTTCCAATAGGGTGTATATAATGCGATAGCTGTGCCGTAAATCGTGGCGCAGTACAGAAAGGCGTTCTTCATTTTCCTGGATAAGCTGATTTTGGCGTTTCAAGTATCGAAGCTGGTGGAGCATAACAGAATTATTATGGGTTAATTCCTGTTTTTTTGATATTTCATAGGAATTGAACTGTATTACAGAATATAAAATGAAAAATATTATCGGGATAGTCAGGCGGGAAAGTCTTTCTTCCCAGCTTGGCAGGAAGGTTATATTGATGATGTTCATGGAGGTGCCAAGATAAATGGATATAGGTAACAGGGCAATCAGCCAACGCAGTGTTGTATCTGAAAAAAATAGATTATCTGGCAGGAGACTTGAAAATAGTTTCTTGGTCCATGGCAAAGTCAATGCAAAGATTAATATCCATAAAATGAGGTGGATATGGAGAAGCTCTACATTATTTTCCCCGAACAGGCTGGAGATGATCATATTGGCAAATGAATGGAGCATGAATGCGTAAAGGGCCTGTATACCATAAACAAATAAATGTTCAGGTATTTTATGCTTTATATAGTATAAAGTTATCAGGACATATGGAATCCAGCCAATAAAAAAGATGAGCTTATAGCTGGAATAATTGATTCCCAGCTTCATGAGGAGAAACGAAATCAGGATACAGTCAGTTATTGCCCATATATTATACCTTTTCCAGATTTTTGTTATTAAATCTGGTGTCAGTTTTTCCTTAAAGGGCAAAAAACGGCAATATGCACCTATCAGATGAATTATAGCTGCCAGGACTGCATAGGTTATTATCATCATGACAGTTCATCCCTCCAGTACATAAAAAATCTTACCCAGCCGTTATCCTGGGTGTAAGCAGCATAGCCATTGTATTTTGCCAAAAACATTTTCAGGGAAACCATTCCTATTCCATGCCCCGTTTTTTCTGTAAATAGTAAGCCATCCTTATTGATATTCAGTTTGCCAGAATACCTGTTGGCAATTGTGAGGAAACATTGTTTTCCATTATATTGAATAATAAGGGAGATTTCCCTTGGCTGATTATTCTCCTTCATAGTGGCATTAACTGCATTTTCCAGCAGGTTGGATATCAGAATAGCAAAATCATTTTCTTCAGTATTTAAATTGGCAGGTAAATTTACTTTGTGCGTAAATTTTATATCAAGAGCCTGGGCACGGGCAAAATATATTGATATTGCAGTGTTTAGAAGAGGCAGATCGGAAAATGGGATTATGGTGGTATCAGACAGCTTTTTTTCCTGCTCCTTGATAAACAGTTTAATCCTCTCATATTCTCCATAGTTTACCAAATGCAGGAGATTTTGATAGCCATCAAGGAAATTATGGTTCAATTGATTTATCATTTCAGCATTTTTCTTCATCAGGCGCTGTCTGTCTTCCAATGAATCCATTTCACTTGCAAGCAGCTTGGAATTCATGGCGAGCTTATTGTTATCATTAAAATGCTTTTTGGCTACGACAACATAACGGTAACAGCAAAGAAAGACAATAATGAGATATAATCTGGATAATCGTTCTTCCCAGGAATGCCATAGTTCATTATCTGCCCACAGCAATAAATGGGTAATTAAAACAGTTAGTGGAAGAATGGCTACGCAAAAGCCAATGGTAGAATACTGGAAAAATTCATTTGAAGGTAATAGCCGGCTGAATATATTTTTTTCAATAGGGAAAAGCAGTAATACAAGACCAAGATTCAAGCTGGTATGTGTGAGGAAGATATACTCTATGGAAAAATCTGAAAAAAACAGTACCAATATAATACTGCAAATACTGTGAAGGCAGAAGCTCCATATTGCTGACATACCGAAGATAAATATATGAAAGTGTTTTTTACACTTAATTTGCAGCATAAAAATAACAAGATAAGGAATCCAGCCCAGAAAAAGTATGAATTTGTAGGTGGTCACTGATATTCCAAGATTAAACATGAACAGATAATATGCAGCGAAGCTGATAGCTGCCCATAGCATCGTGGTCTTCCACAACCTTTTGATGGTTTTTTTGAGCATTATTTCCTTAAAGGAAAGGAATCTTAAGTATGTATGGGAAAGCTGTAATAAAATAATCACAGTAACAAGTAGAAATATAATAAAATCCATAAAAGCCTCTTCGTAAGAAATTCAAACAATAAATCGATTGTCAAGGAATTTTTTTATTTAGAAATGACCACTTTTTGGAAAAAGTGACCACTTTTTAATTTTATATTGCACAAAGATAAAATATCTGATAAAGTTTTTCTATCCATTGGTGGGATAAAATGTCCTGTATGAAAAAAATACCATGAAGCGGGCTAATTTGCAAGGCGGGTATGAAATTTACCCTCAGGATGGGTTCTGTAATGAGCTTGTGGATTAGTACCGTTATCCCACTGTATAACAAGGATAAGGACATAATGATGTTTGTCACATCAGTGACAGAAGGGGGTAATTTATGAGAAAAATTTTTAGTGCTATGCTAGTTGCAGCAACAATTTTCGTTGGGGCACAGGGAATGGTAAGTGCAGCAGCCTTGTTGGAGGATACTACGACACCAAATATTGTGCTGCGTGAGGATGAGGATGTCACTCTCGTTGTGGATGAGCCTGTTGAGTCCGGGGATATTCTGGTGGACGAAGACGGAGATGTCTGGGAAGTACAGTAAATTACTGCTCCCCAGCATTTAGCGAATGCTCCTTTTTGTTAATATGGCCTTGTGCTTGAATTACCAAAAAGGAGCGTTTTCGTGTGGATACAAATCGCAGCTTTTATAACGCCATTGTTCAAATTTTTCTTCTTTAGAAGAAAAATCTTCCAATTAGCGTTTCAACGAGCTGGGAGATATGCTCGCCAGCTGTTGTAGTTTGTTTTCCCCCACCTAAAGAGGAAGGGGACATCTTAAAGCTC
>NZ_JAILFV010000032.1 GCF_024697385.1 Anaerovibrio sp. | reverse complement strand
CAACAGCACAGGTTTATCAGTTTTTCCAAGGGCCTTGAGTAATTGGAAATTCTGCATATTCCTTGCACCAACCTGGAATACATCAGTATACTCTCTCATGAGCGCTATATCATCCCGGTCAACGATTTCAGTGATGACCTTAAGTCCCTCAGCATCTGCAGCATCTCTGAGCATCTTAAGTCCTTTTTCTGCAAGTCCCTGAAAATCATAGGGAGATGTACGTGGCTTAAAGGCACCGCCACGAAGGAAATCAGCTCCTCCCAATTTCACCTCGTGGGCTGCCTCCCTTAACTGCTCTTCGCTCTCAACAGCACATGGTCCCGCCATTATAACAAGGTGCTCCCCGCCTATCTTCACACCCCCCACATCTACAACTGTATCAAGGGGATGAAAATCACGGCTAACCAGCTTGTATTTCTCAGTAATGCGGACAGTCTTCTCCACGCCCTCCATCATGTTCATCTGAAGATTCGCGATGATTTTTTTGTCTCCGATTACACCAACGATGGTACGGTCTTCACCTTCAGAGAGATGTGCTCTGAGGCCTAACTGTTTCAATTTATCCTGTACACGATTCAGGTTTTCCTTTGTTGCACCCGGACTCATAACTATAATCATAACGGTTCCTCCAATGTCATTGCTATTTCATCACAATTCGGGAATTTCGGACAGTCAATGCATTCTTTCCAAACCTTATGGGGCAGCTGCTCCTTGGTAATGGTGCGAAAACCAATAGTCTGAAAGAATCCCGGTTTATATGTAAGGGTAATAAAACGCTTAACGCCAATAGCACGCCCCTCATCCAACAGACGGTGCACGATTTCAGCACCTATACCCTGACGCGTATGATCCTGGGACACTGCCATAGTACGGATTTCTGCCAGTTCGTTCCAAATAACGTGGAGTCCCCCCACGCCTACAATATTGCCATTCTCGTCCTCAGCCACAATCATGTCCCTTATGGTCTCATACAGTGTATTACGGGATCTGGCCAGCATAACACCATCATTAGCATAACTGTTAACCAGCTCAAATATTGACTCAATATCCCCGAAGTTTGGTTTCCTGTATATCATTCCAATGCACCTCACGTTCACCGCAAACTATAATATCACAAATACTTCTGTAAGCCAACTTAGTGATAAAATTTTTCATGTCCCCTTCCTGTTGAAACAGCAACCCATTTTTGCTATTATGTACCGTGTATCACATTTTAACCAAGGAGGTCTATAATTAAAATGGAAAACTTCTTCAAATTGAAGGAGCATGGTACAACGGTCAGAACTGAGCTAATGGCGGGGCTTACAACCTTTATGACCATGGCTTATATCCTTGCTGTCAACCCATTGATACTGGGTGCTACAGGCATGGATGCAGGTGCGGTATTCACAGCCACCGCTCTTATATCAGGTCTGACCACACTGTGCATGGCATTCCTTGCCAACATGCCCCTCGTACTCTCAGCCGGAATGGGACTCAATGCCTATTTCGCCTACACCGTTGTTATCAGTATGGGCTATACCTGGCAGCAGGCACTGGCAGCGGTATTTATCGAAGGTATTATTTTTATCGTACTCTCTATAACCAATGTCCGTGAAGCAATCTTCAATGCGATTCCCATGTCACTGAAAATTGCAGTTACTGTAGGCATAGGTCTGTTCATATGTTTTATCGGCCTGCAGAATGCCCATATAGTTGTGGACGGCCCCACACTCGTAAAACTCTTTTCCTTCAGGGAATCCATTGAAAACGGAACATTCCAAACGGAAGGAATCACTGTATTACTGGCACTGATTGGCCTTCTTGCATCATCCTTCCTGATGATCCGCAAGGTAATGGGCTCAATCCTATGGGGAATCCTGCTTACCTGGGGACTTGGCATGATCTGTCAGGTTGCGGGAATTTATGTTCCAAATCCAGAAACAGGACATTTTAGCCTGTTTCCTTCAGGACTTGTGTCCATGCCCGCATCACTTTCCCCTACCTTTATGGCTCTTGATTTCAACTCCATAATGAGCATCAATTTCTTATCGGTTCTGCTGGCTTTCCTGTTCGTGGATCTGTTTGATACCCTTGGTACAGTCATTGGCTGTGCCTCCAAGGCAAATCTGCTGGACAAAAACGGAAAGCTGCCCAATATCCGCAGCGTACTGCTGACAGATGCCATTGGAACAACTGCAGGCTCACTGGCAGGTACTTCAACAATCACTACATTCGTTGAATCCTCTGCAGGTATTGCCGAAGGCGGCAAAACCGGTCTTACAGCACTTGCTGCAGGGCTGCTGTTCCTTTTGGCACTCTTCTTCTCTCCTATTTTCCTGGCAATTCCTTCATTCGCTACATCACCCGCATTGATAGTTGTCGGATTCCTGATGATGCAGCA
>NZ_JAILFV010000027.1 GCF_024697385.1 Anaerovibrio sp. | reverse complement strand
GTGTAGTACCAATCATAATTCATGCCACCTGCTACCAGATCCAGCTCATCATCTGTCATGATGCAGTCCACCATCTTACCGGTCTTTTCCAATTTTCCCTGCATAAACTTCTTGTCCATTTTGATTACCCCTTTCAATAATTCTGATATAGTATTTTATTGTATGATTTTCATCTTTCTGTCCTTTTTATGCACTCAGTAAAAAAAAGTGACAAAAAAATAAAAAAATAAATCGAGCCAATCTTTGACAAGAATAGGTCCCATCCACAGGGTAAACACTTATTCCTTCTTTATCATAACCGACAGCAGGAGGCGGTTTGCCATTTCTCCCTTAAATTCTTTTCTATTATATTCTACCTTGTCAAAAATCGAACGGATAATCCGAATACCATGTCCCCCAAGCTCAATATCCTTTAAGGTGATATTCTCCGGTATAGTAATGTTTTCCGCCAATGGATCAAATGGAATCCCATAATCCACTATCTCCAAGATAAAGCAATTATCACGAAATGATGTCCCCACCCAAAGGTACCCCGGGAATTCATAGGCATAACTTATAACATTTGCCACAGCCTCTTCCAGCCCCAGCACAATTTTTTGAATCTGTTTTTTATCCATCATTGCATTAGTAGCTGCCTGGATAACATCAGAACGGATCAGTCCATAATCTTCATCATCAGCACGATATTTTTTCCAGGTTACTGTATCATCATCTACAATATTCACTATAATCCCTCCAGATTTCAAAATTACATCATTTATCCTTCAGATCATCTATGCTTTTGTAAATCGTTACCAACATATCCAGCCGTGACATCTCCAATACTTCCTTGACCATCCCCTCCGGTGAAATCAGTGCAAACTCCCGGCCTTCAGCATCTGCCTTTTTGGCCAATCTGAGGAGCACGCGTATTCCCGCGCTGGAAAGATACTCCAGTTCTGAGAGGTCAACGGCTATTTTTTTGCTGCCAGCCAAGGTCTGTTCTCCATTCTCTATAGCTTCAGCAGAGGTACATCTATCCAACTGTCCCTTTATACTCCACACATTCCAACCAAATTCTTCCTTAAGCTCATAGCTAATTGGTAAATCCGACATAATTTAATCCCCCTCATCCTTCATTAAATACACCAGACTCATCATGGTAATATCATCAAACTGATCCACCTGCAATGAATGTTTTTTGACAGCATCCCGCACTGGTGCCAATATGTGTTCCGCCTGAATCTCATCAATTGCCACATCATTCAGTACCTGTCGAAGCCTGTTCTCAGAAAACATTACATTTGTTTCATCCTTTGCCTCAGTAACACCATCAGTGTAAATGAAAAGAGCATCTCCCCGTCGTAATGTAAGTGACTGTATCTTGTAGTCTATACCTTTCTTGATACCCAGCATAGGATTATCGGCCTTTTCCAGATACTCAAAACTGCCATTGGTGCGTACCAACGGCGGATTATGTCCGGCGTTTACATAATCAAACCTGCCACTGGAAATGTTCAGTATACCAATAAATGCCGTAACAAACATAAATTCTCTATTGCTGATTACCAGAGTATTATTCACCTGGTTCACAATACGGGCAAGATCCTTCTGTTCAGTAATACTGCTGATATAATTTTTTAACAATGTTTTGGTAATAACCATAAACAATGCCGCAGGTACCCCCTTATCGGATACATCTGCCACCGTTACTGCCACATTATCATCATCTATAAAATAATAATCATAAAAATCTCCGCCAACAGCCTTGGCAGGCTGCATAAAGGCACTGATGCCAAATCTTCCGGCACAGGTATTCTCATCAAGATTGTCCGGCAGCATCCCCTCCTGTATCCTGGAAGCCACCTTTAATTCCGTTTGAACCCTTTCCTTTTCTGCTACAGCCGTTGAAAGGTGCTCGATATACAGCTGCAGGTCATCAGTCATCTTGTTAAAGCACTGAGCCAGACCCTCTATCTCATCACCTGTATTAATATCCAGCTTTTTGTCCAGCTTGCCCCCGGAAATCTGCTTTACCTCTGCTGTCAGACGGCGAATAGGTAAAGTAGTCATGCTGGTCATGCTACGACAGGCAAATATTATCAAGAGTAACACAGGTATAAGCAACAGGGCAGCCTTGAGAATGGTAGAGGCGAAGATATCCTGAAGCACATCCTTGAAGTTGTTCATCTCATGCCGGATATTGGTAGCCACAGCATCTCCAGGCGCCAAAACCTCATCTTTACCGATAAGCGTACCAAAGCTCCATCCAATATGGCTCATGGGAGCATACGCCAAATAATATTCTGTACCATCCACCACAACTTCCCGCACATCAGTCTCACCGGCAACCATATGGTCAGCTGCCTCGGCAAGTGTAGGCTCACCAAGTGTTCTGATATCAACGACTTCAGGAACAGCCTGCAACATACCGTATTCCCTGCTGGAAAAAACAACATTGCAGTTACTGTCAAGGGTAAAGCTGAAGCCTGTTTTACCGGTAGAGGTATTTAACACCTTCTCATGAATATCCTCTATACTTGAACCAATTCCTACCACTCCGGCAAAGCCATTTTCATCATAATACGGTGCCACACATGACATTTCCAAAAAGCTGTCTTCACCTATATACGCCTCAGTGTGTGACATTTTTCCATTCTTTACAGCTAATTTATACCACGGGCGTTGTCTGGGATCATAGGTTTTGTTGAATAATTCCTGTCTTTCCCTGGACGGAAAAACTTTCCCGCCATGAGGGACAATATCCACACATATAAGATATCCATTTTTTGAACCGGCAAAAATAGACGCATGGTATTTAAGATAAGGCTTACCCATCGGTCTCATGTTAACACTGATATTGTTGGCAATGGCAATTTCCTGCATGAGCTCAGGACTGATTCCCTGTTCTACCAAATCCGGGCTGTAATATATATACGGCATTCCACTCATAATGTCATAATCAATCCGGGTATCGGGCAGCTCACAGGGTAAATACTGATCCTTATGCTGCATGATGTATGTCATGTTATCAGCAAGATATTGTACAGCCTCCCCGCTGTATACAAAACTCTGATCTATATAGTCCGCCTCGGCTACTGCCGATTTTCTAAGCTGTTCCTTTACCCTGCTGGTGGTAGATTCATCCACCATATCAGCAATGGAATCCTCCAGCACTACTTCCTTGTCATTCAGGGCATATCTGGTGCTTTCCATGGCATATACCCCCATGGCTGCAACAATCAGACAGGACACAAACACACTTGAAAGCACAATAAAGAGTACGCGATTATGGATACTTCTTATCTTGTGCCATATGAATCGATTGAACCAATTCCCCATATATAACACCCTTAATCCTGGTGATCATTATTCCCCAACGATTGCTTGTCCAGCTGGGCTGTAAGTATTTTGTGCAGATATTCCCTTGCATCACTCAATCCCCCAATGACCAGATCAAGCTCCTTGTCAGTCATAAGCTGTTTTCCCACACTGTCAGTCTTATAAAAAATTTTCTTAGAAAAGCTGTTATTCAATATCATACACCCCTTTTCACAGGATAAAAATCACTCAAATTCACCCAAATAAGCCTTCAAGCTTTCACGGGCACGCTTCAAAACCACCCGGACATTATTGGGAGTCATCCCCAGCTCTTCAGCAATGTCCTGAGATTTCATATCCAACCAATAAGTCATGGTAACAATTTTTCTTTCCCGATCAGAAAGCTGCTGCAGAGCGGCCTTAAGCTGTTCATTCCGCTCCTTGGACAATGTTTCCTCCTCTGGAGAATCCTCATCCCCGGATGACAAATCGAAATTGTCCTCCAAAGGAGTCGAAGTCTGATATGCCTTGCTACGGTATACCATCATCAATTCATTGTGAGCAATACGAAACAGCCAGGTAGAAAATGCACCCTTTGCCGAATTATACTCACTCAAATGCTGATACATCTTCATAAATGTACTGGAAACTATTTCATCGGCCAGAGAATCATCCTTGGTTTTTCCCAACAAATGCTGATATACCCTGGGAAAAAAATGATTGTATAACCTGACAAAGGCCTCCTCATCCGTAACTGCTTCCTGGGCAATCCGCCCCCAATCTTCATCATTATTATGCTGCAGATCATCAACAATGTCTTTTTCCATCATATTGCCCCATTTCGGATACACATCAAAAAATGTGTATGTTACAACGCCATTATTCATATTTATCTATTGGAAGGAAAATTCTATAAAATAGTTTAAGCTAATTGCCTCTGTACCAGCTGGCTAAAAATTCCGCCCTTTTCCACCAATTCATCAAAACCACCGACTTCAGCAATAGAGCCATTGTCCATGACAATGATTCTGTCACAGTTACGGATAGTGGACAGGCGGTGTGCCACAATAATCCTCGTAGCCTTTAAGTTATCAAGGCTCTTGGCGACAATAGCCTGGGAGCGGTTATCCAGCGCACTGGTTGCCTCATCCAGGAGGAGCAGCACAGGCTTGCCCACCAAAGCACGGGCTATCAGTATTCTCTGTCTCTGCCCACCTGAAATATTGGAGCTTCCCTCACTGATAACAGTCTGCATCCCCATAGGCATATCAGCTATATCAGCTGCTATCCCGGCGGCTTCAGCAGCCTCCCAGGCATCATCCTGAGTAAGCATCCTGGTCCCAACAATATTGGAGTATATGTCTCCCGTCATCAGCTGACCATTTTGCAGAACTACCCCCAGCTGGGAACGCACTGACGGAAGGTTCAACTCCGACAGATCCTGCCCATCAAAGTAAATAGCCCCGGATTTTGGCTGTTCAAAGCCCAGAATCAACCTGACCAAGGTACTCTTGCCGCTGCCGGATTTTCCTACTATAGCAACATTTTCCCCTGCTTCTACAGAAAAGCTCACATCATGAAGAACCTCCGCCCCCGGCTCGCCGGACTGAGGATTTTGATACGCAAAGGTAAGGTGTTTGACCTCAAAGTGACCGGTCAGTTTACCTGCATCCTGCTTTTCACCAACATTTTCCGGCATTTCCTTAAGGATTGGTCGTAAATTCTCCAGCTGAGGCTGGATAGCAAAATACTCACCAATCAAACCTATAACGCCACCCATAACACCATTAAAGCTGGTATATGCAGCATTGAAGGCAATAAACTGGGCATACCCAATACCAGTCTGAAGGGTCTTTCCGTCAGGTCCCACCTCATTCATGCCATATACGGCAATCCAATAAAGAATTAATGTAAGTACGAAAGGCTGGATACTGGAAATAATGGAAGTATAGTTATTCTGCCAACGGAGCTTCAGACTCCAGTTCCATTGTTCACCAAAATCCCTGGTCCAGAGATTATATGCCTGCTCTTCTGCCCCCTGTACCCTGAACTTGGCAAGGCCGGCAAAAATTTGTTGGACAGTACCGGCTGTTTTATTACCCGCAGCAATTATTTTGCGCTGGAAAAAGAGGATCCGCCTATAGACCAATGCAACAAAACCAGCATATACAATCCACACAACTATGGCGGCAGCTGTCAGCTTTAGGCTGTAATAGCACATCAAAAATATACTCCAGAAGGAGCACACAAATCCCAAAATCGACTCAACAAAGGAACCTGAAGCCAAATTCTTGGCCACACCAATCCCGCCCATACGGCTCGCCAATTCACCGGCCGTAAATTTTCTGAAGAACTGTGTGGGCAATGTCATCAGCCGCCCCCACATAGCAGCCTCTGCGGCTATTTCTATACGGGTACTGATACGCATGATCGCAATTGACCGCACGATGGAGATAGCCGCTGCCGTAAAGCTGGTGACCATCAGGGCCTGAGTGATCGTTGCCAATCCCTGCCTGTCCAATATAGGAATTATATCCTGAAAGATAGTCTCCGTTATAATCGGGGTAATCAAAGGGATAATCCCTGCAAAAATACTGCACAGAATGATGGTCTGATAATCAGTCTTCCAGCACTGTTTGAACATGAATTTAACCAGATCCCAGAGCTTCAGCACCCTCTGAGGAAAACCTGCATAGCACATAAAGGCATCCCTGGCCAAAAATTCCTCCACCTCGTCAGTAAGTGGAACCCCCTGAACATTATCCTTGGTAACAATACGGTAGCTTTTAGGAGTATCAGGAATCAATGCACAAAGCGTTCTTTCTTTCCCACCGGGAGGGCTGAAAAAGCCAATTAAAACTCCGGTATCCTTCGTATACCAGTCATTCGGCAGAGTTACAAGCCGCATCTGCATATTGCCCTTTTGGACCAGTCTGCGCAGCACCCCCACTGAATCAAGCTGTTTTGCATTCTCAGGAGATATTTCTATGGAATCCGTTGGCATGGACAATGCCTTGGCCACCTGCTGCACAATAAATATAGCTTCCTCGATTTCCTTACTTTCTTCCTTGTTGATGTCACCGACACCATCGAAAAGGTGCTCCTCCCCCAAAAGACTTCGGATACCATTCTCCACCAGCCTGGACTTACTCCATTTCTTGATTTCCATACGCCGTGACAGGCGTTTGTCCTCAGAAGAAAACCTCAAACCAAGGAACATGGAAAATATTTCTTCATTGTCCCGAAAGGATTCCAGCAGTTCTTCCCGATTGCTTTCATCCACCAGCACGGTGCCCCTTCGCCAGCCCAAAAGCACATCATCGCCCCTATCGGCCAACAATCTCAGCCATGACAGGGACATCATCTTTTTAAACCAGCCCTGCATCAGCGGTCTTAGCTTTTCCACCGATTCCCCTGAAAGGGATATTTCCCGAAGAACAACATCCTCCAATGCATAAAGCTGAATATCTATT
>NZ_JAILFV010000206.1 GCF_024697385.1 Anaerovibrio sp. | reverse complement strand
TAATGCAAAAAATCAGCAGAGCAACATACCCAACTATCGTTTTGAGTATGCTGCTCTGCTGAAAATCACTAAAATGCTGTCTTTCTGGCACAGCATAATCTATTATTTTTATATGTCTCAAATATGCCATGAAGCCTTATAGAACAAAGGGTTATGGCACTTTTATTTTTTGTTAATTAGTGCTACCGACTCAACGTGGCCCGGTACGTTGATTTTAATGCTTTATACTGTAACGTAAGTTAGGTACGCGTAAACATGTCTACTCCCAGTACGTTGATTTTGATACTTGATGAATGTACCGTAAGTATGGTACGCGTAAACAGTTCTACTCACTAAATATCTTATTTATCGTTACTTAATTCTGGTAAATCCGAAAGTTTGATTCTATTATATGCTCCATTTTTACTATCTTCTGGATGAGGCTCCAGCCCAACAATAGTAATAGACTGATTATCCGGTCCATAAACCCAAAACATACGCATTGCACCACTTGTCTTGTTTTCCAAATATGATTGCCATACCCGCATTCCATATCTTTCTGACAATTGATTTATATCATGTGACTGCAAGCTGGGATGCCTCGGATTTTCTGACAATAGCTTTAATGCCTTTCCCCATTTTTTGTATAATACTGCATCCTTCTTACTGATTGTTCCAGACTTATATTCCTTCTGTAACTTATTCCAAAGGTTTTCCATCTCAGGAATCCCCATTCTAATCAAAAATGCCATAAACTCGCTCCATTAAAAGTCAGAAAGATCTATTGGTTCAGAAACCACACCAGACTTAAAATTAACAATTGCCCTATCCATATCTTTTAATGTGCGTGCAGAAATATCCTTAGGAATGGACAGTTCTCTAGGTTCCAGGATAATACAGCCATTTTCAAATTCCCTTACATTATAGTAGTGATATTTTGCTCCTCTTAAGGTCACTCTTTTTTTACTGTCGATATGAACATCGTAATCTCTTAATGCCTCCATAATAATGCCTCCTCCCCTTTGTGGGATTTCCCACTTTATTATTATAGTATAAGCAATATCACCAAATGTCAATCATTTTCATATTCAAATAACATATTTACCGATATGCTTTGGAGGCATCTGTTTCTTTTCAGGATACATATTGCATTTGTTTTCGCAACAAACTCCTTAACGCTTATTTTGAAGCTATTAAGACCAGACTGATTTCTAATTGTGGCGAATTCGCCATAATTAAAATTAGGATTATATACCTTCTCCCATATACCAATATACTCAAGGGTATTTCTGTTTCTAAGCCAATCTGTGATAAAGAAGTCTCCATCTTTGGCTTTAAGCATATCAGTAAGACAGATATAATTATCTTCATTTATCTTAACAACATTGATTTCTGTATCTTTTACAACTATTTTACTCTATTTCACACCTTCTCTATGTTTTTCTACATAATCAATGATTCACCGATTGTCTTACCATCTTCGCTTTTCCAATATATTTTACCATTGACATGAGCCCCCGCAATAAAAGCTGCCGCCCCAGAAGGTGATTTAAATAACACATCTTCTTGAAACTTCCCATCGACAATTTTTTCTGAATACCAGGCTCTATTATTACTTACTGAAAAAGGACATGTAGCGGTGATATCATTACTTATACTGCTTCCCTTCAAAACAACAATTCCATCATTTGTCCATGCCGCTGTTGCAATTGCGCCATTATAGCTCATGTTGAAAAAATGATCAAATATACTATCAGCCGTAGCTTGATGATTATCTTCAACAGCTCCCGCAGAAATTTTATATTTTATGTTGTCTGGCACAAGTGGCACCAAAAACTTATAGCCAATTGCATTGATAACCAACTTCGAAAAATAGATAAACTCATAGAACATTACAGCGAACTAATCAACACACATCCGGAATGGGTTCTTGCTGGGATATTTGCAGACGATGGAATATCTGGGACTAATACCAAAAACAGAACCGAATTTAACAAAATGATAAAATGCTGTGAAAACGGCGAAATAAATATGGTTATAACAAAATCTATAAGCCGATTTGCCAGAAATACATTGGACTGTCTAAAATATATTCGAAAGCTCAAAGACCTCAATATCCCTGTATTTTTTGAAAAGGAAAACATCAATACAATGGATGCTAAAGGCGAAGTCATGATAACTATTATGGCTTCCCTGGCCCAACAGGAAAGCCAATCCTTGAGCCAAAATGTAAAACTTGGCCTCCAGTATAGATACCAGCAAGGCCACGTCCAGGTAAACCACAATTGGTTTTTAGGATATACCAAAGATAACGACGGCAACCTTATTATTGATCCTACGCAGGCTGAGGTTGTAAAACGCATTTATAGAGAATATCTTTTAGGCTACAGCATGGATAAGATTGCAGCTGGTCTTGAAAAGGATGGTATATTAACCGGCGCCGGACGAAAAAAATGGTGGCCTAGCACTATTAAGAAAATCCTAACCAATGAAAAATATATGGGTGATGCTCTACTTCAAAAGACGTATACCACAGATTTCCTTAACAAAACCAGAGTTAAGAATAATGGTATTGTTCCTCAATACTACGTAAAAGATAACCATCCAGCGATTATTCCCAAAAAAATCTTCATGGAGGTCCAAAGTGAATTCGTTAAAAGGTCGACGAAAAAAGCAATAGGCCCGAATGGTAAAAAGCACAGCTTCAGCAGCAACAACGCATTCAGCAATATCATTTTTTGTGGGAATTGCAATGAGGTATTTTGCCGGGTACATTGGTATAGAAATAACAAATCCTTTATAAAATGGCGTTGCGGAAGTAAGCTAGATAAGAATGGTATTGACTGCGACTCAAAGTCAATTGATGAAAAAGACCTAAAGGAAATGGTCATGCGTGCCATAAACGCCATGCTAGCCGCAAAGAATGACTATCTTGATGTACTGCAGGATAATATCAAAAAAATTATCAACCACTCTTCTTCCCCAGATATTGTCGCCATGGAAAATAAACTTATAGCCCTGCAGGAAGAGCTTCTCCAAAAGGTTAATGACAGAAAGCAATATGATGACATAGCCAATGAAATATTAAAGCTCCGAGAAATAAAGGATAAAGCCGAGAATGAGTTATTTCAAAGGACCACCAACATTAACCGCATTGAGGAAGTATGCAATTTCATAAAAACGCAGCAGCAGGAACTGACAAAATATGATGACACATTAATGAGAAGACTACTGGATAGCATAATCGTTTATAACGACCACATCACCGTCAAGCTCAAATCTGGCATTGTTTTAAATGTCAGTAAGCAATAGGCCAGCCACTCAGAAAATTCTGAGTGACCGGCCTATTCTATTACTAAAAAGCATCCTTCCTGTACCAATCTCCAGCGTTAGCTTTTAAGTCTAAGTTTTATGGGAAGTTAAACAAGCTGCTGTCTGAATTAATCTCTCCCAATAAATAAAAAAAGGAGCCGCAATGAGTAGTATACGGCTCCCCATACACTTAAGGTGACTGCGAGATTGCGTAAGAAACAGCCACCCTACAGGCCATTATTATTGTGGAAGGATGATGGCCTATATTTTATGAGGCAATGCCTCCATAAGTGGTAAATTTATCATAGATTATTATGAAATGAATTTCAAAACCAAAAGGATTTCATCCACGAATAAATACCTTTGGGTTTATATGTAACATAA
>NZ_JAILFV010000175.1 GCF_024697385.1 Anaerovibrio sp. | reverse complement strand
TATATCTCCCCCAGTGTGTCCAGCTCGCCGGACAGATATCTGTCAATATCGTCGATATCAATATATAATTTACAGTCAATATCCAGATATCCCTGTTCCTTGCCTCCTGACAGGTTAACAATATCCATCAGCTTTTCCCTCAGTTCACGGCATTCGCTGCCCTTGGCATGAACATCCAGCTTAATCTGTGGAATCCCATATTCCCTAAGCACTTCTTCCAATGTCATTCTCTGCGACATAATCAAAACACCCTTTCATTTCTATGCTAAATAATCTACTGTCAATATCCATCATTCACACATTGAACTTTTTGACTTTTTTATTATACCATAACAATAATGCAAAAGAAAATACAACAAAAGTTCATCTCCATTTCAAAATCTTTTTCCTGACCATTAATCATTATGCAGCTTCAAATGATAAAAGGGTGATGCCGATTGGCACCACCCTTTATTTATTTCTTGTATTCTGCAGCTATTTCCTGAAAACTTCTTTTACCTTCAATGTAATCCAAATATACTATTTCCGGCGATTTTCCATGGTACACCTTACAAATACCGCATATATCACAGTTACCACGACAATAAAAGTTATCATAGATATACTGTTCTCTTTCGGCAGCTGTTGAATTTTCAATTTCAGGTGGCTTACCCATAAAGATCCTCCTTCAGGTATTTAGAAGTATCTGCTCCGGCCATCAGGCAGCTTTTCTTATTTTCCTTTGCATGGCACATTATTCATACCGCTCATCAATTACCCGCTTGCTCTTCTTTTCACTTCTAGGCAGCAGCCCTATCTCCACCACCTTGACCAACGGAGTAAATCCTATGCGGCTCTTGACCCTCTGGGCAACCCTTTTTGCCATATCCAAAAAATCCACGCTTCCGTTTGTCTCCACATAAATACGCATGGTATCCTTTCCGTCCAGATGGGAAATACGGATCTGATACTCGCTGGAAAGCTCAGGGAATTCCCCAAGAATTTCCTCAATCTGCTTAGGAAATACATTAACGCCCTTGATTTTCATCATATCATCTGTGCGTCCGGCAATCACATCAATCCTTGGGAACTTGCTGCCACATTTACACTCACCCGGTATGATACGGGACATATCGTGAGTACGATAACGAATAAGCGGAGCCCCCTCCTTTACAAGGGTGGTTATAACTATTTCGCCCCACTCTCCATCAGGTACCGGCTGCAAGGTTTGTGGATCAATGATTTCAAGATAGATAAAATCATCCCAGTAGTGCATGCCACTTTCGTACTTACAGTTAATGCCGATGCCAGGTCCATAAATTTCAGTAAGACCATATATATCATAAAGCTCTATTCCCAATTCATTGGATATACGGTCTCTCATCTTCTGCCCCCAACGCTCAGAGCCGATAACACCTTTTTTGAGCTTTATTTTATCCTTTATGCCTCTTTTTTCAATTTCCTCGGCCAAAAGAAGTGCATAGGATGAGGTTGCACATATTACTGTGCTGCCCATATCCTGCATCATCTGGAGCTGTTTGTCAGTATTTCCCGGCCCCATAGGCACACACATAGCACCCAGCTTTTCACAGCCTGCCTGAAAGCCAATACCTGCAGTCCACAATCCATATCCCGGAGTAATCTGCAGACGGTCCTTATTGGTAATTCCTGCCATTTCATAGCAACGGGCAAACATTGTTGCCCAATCATCCACATCCTTTTGAGTGTACGGAATAATTACAGGAGTTCCTGTAGTACCTGAAGATGAATGTATCCGGACAACCTTTTCCTCAGGAGCCGTCATGAGTCCTAATGGATAGGCGTCACGGAGGTCACTTTTCTCTGAAAATGGTAATTTTTCAAATTCCTCTGCACTGGACACATGATGTATTCCGGCTTCCTCCAACTTTTTTCCATAAAAGCTGTTGGCTGCCTCCAGATCATCAATACGATTATTCACCAGTTTGAGCTGTTCATCATTTATTTTCATGGCTTATACTCCCTTATCAATTACATTTTTGGCATACTCCAGAGCCCTGAAATTCAATTCATGAAACCTGGAAGGAATCCTGCTGACTATCACCTGACGGATATCCTCTGAACAAAGTCCCAAAGCACCGCTTTCCACTGCGGCCCCCAGGAGAAGCAGATTCAGGACCTTGGTAGATCCCAGGTCACTGCAGGCCTTCGGTGTATCTATTACAATTACATTGTCCACCTTTGCTTTGATATAATCCAGCATCTCACTGCCATTATAGTTTGATCCTGCCAAAGCTGCTGTTACCGGCATTACCGGTTTCGAACTGACAATGACCTGACCGCCTCTTTTCAGGTAAGGAAGCATTCTCACTGCTTCCCCAGGTTCAAATCCGATTATAATATCAGCAGCTCCCTTGGCAATCATAGGACAATCCACATTATCACCCAATCTGAGGTGACTAAAAACACTACCGCCTCTCTGGGCCATACCTATAGTCTCAGCACTCTTAACAGGAATGCCCCTGTTCATGGCAGCACCGGAAATCAGTTTGGAGGCCAAAACTGTTCCCTGGCCACCTACACCACACAGCACAATGTTTTTATTCATTATCCTCACCCCCAATTGCCAAAGCAGGGCAAATCTGGCTGCACAATCCACAACCAGTACATAGTGAGTCGTCTATTACCACCCTGTCATCGCGTATTATAAGTGCAGGACAGCCAATCTCCCGTATGCACTTACGGCAGTTTATGCACTTGTCCTGATTAACACTGAGGCATTTATCCGATTTAACAATAGCTATACATGGAGATTTAAAGATAATTGCCTTCACCCCTGGCTGTTCTGCAGCCCTTGTTACGGTGCTTACGGCTTTATCATACTGCAATGGATCGACGGTCTCCACAAATTTAAGCCCAATGCCCTTTAAAATACCTTCAATACTTACTTTATCCACCACATCACCCATCATGGTCTGACCGGTCCCCGGATGTGGCTGATGACCTGTCATGGCGGTTGTAGAATTATCCAATACCACCAAAGTCATGTTTGCCTGATTATAAACTGCATTTATTACCCCGGGAATTGCCGCTGCAAAAAAGGTTGAATCACCAACGAAGGCAAAACAAGCCGTATCTGGCTCCATATGCCTTACTCCCTGGGCTATCCCCAGGCCTGCTCCCATACAAAGACAGGTATCCACCATATCAAGAGGCATGGCATTCCCCATGGTATAACAGCCAATATCACCACAAAAGATTGTCTTTTTCCCCTTCATGGCCTGCTTTACAGCATAAAACGATGCCCGATGCGGACAACCGGCACAAAGTACAGGAGGCCGTACCGGCAATACAGGCATTTCAGCTAATTCATTCCCGGCCACAGCAGCTGAATCCGTGATGGTCAGCCCCAGGAAAGAAGCTATATTCCCCTTGACGCTGTCAATACTATTTTCCCCTGCTGTATGGACATGCCCGGACATTTTGCCATAAATTTTCACGGGCAGTTGATATTTGCCACAAATATATATGAGTTCCCGTTCAATAACCGGATCAAGCTCCTCAATGCACAACACCTCATCCAGCCCCGCAAGGAATTTTACTGCCAGCTCCTCGGGAAAAGGATGTGGCGTAGAAACCTTCAACAGCTTCACACTGCCCAGTTCACGCAGGGCCTCACAGGCATAAGTAAAGCTGAACCCACCGGTCGCTATACCCTTAGCGGGAAATTTACTATCATCATTTAATATATAATTTCTGCTGTATGCAGAAAAAACTCCCGCCAGCTCTTTATTTCTTTTTTCAATATCCATATGGGCCTGATAGGACAGCTTGGGAAATATTACCCAACGCTTCGTATCCTTTACAAATCCTTCTATGGAGTTTACATGATAATCATTTGGCTCCTTCAAATCAACAACAGCATAGCCATGTGAAACCCTGGTTGTAGACCTGAAAAAAACAGGTGTCCTATATTTCTCAGAATATTCAAAAGCCTCCTGCACCATTTCATAGGCTTCCTGAACCGTTGAAGGATCAAAGCATGGCAGTTTGGAAAACCGTGAAAAATGCCGTGTATCCTGCTCTGTCTGGGAAGATATAGGCCCTGGGTCATCAGCAACCAAAATCACCATCCCACCCTTAACACCTATGTATTCAAGGCTCATCAAAGGATCAGTGGCTACATTAAGACCTACCTGCTTCATGGTTACCATTACCCTGGCTCCCGTATATGCAGCACCGGCTCCTACCTCCATGGCTACCTTTTCGTTGATAGACCATTCAACATAAGTATTGTCAGGGCGTCTTTTAGCAACAGTTTCCAACACCTCTGTAGAAGGCGTCCCCGGATACCCTGCCACCAGATTTACTCCGGCAGCAATTGCCCCCATAGCAATCGCTTCATTGCCCATTAAAAATTCCTGACCCATTGTACCTCTCCTAGCTACAAATATTTTCTCTGTCAGCACACATACTTACACTGGCAACAAACCTATTTTACCATATCTATGTGCTAATAACAAAAATATATTTCCATAATACAAAAGCCGGAAGGAAGCAACGAACCACCCTCCGGCTAAAAAACAATATAAATTTATTAATTGGTATAACCTAGTCCTCAGGGATAACCGGTTTGCGTCCCTGCCGCAGTTTTTCAATCTCCAGTCCTGGCAGTGTAAAGCCACGCCCCATTACCTCGTTGGCAGATATGATAATCATAAACGCACTTTCATCAATTATATCGACAATGGTCTTTATTTTTGCAATCTGTGTGGTTTTCACCACCACAAAAACAACATTCCGTTCTTTTTGGGTATAAGCTCCCTGCCCATGCAGGAATGTAACTCCACGGCCCACCTCATAAATAATCCCGTCAGCAATCTCAGCCGCCTTGTCAGATATTATCAGGACTGCCTTTCTGTGATTTATACCGGCAATAACCTTATCAGTAATATTGGCCGACACAAACATTCCTATCAGGGTAAAAAGCGCCTGAGTGACATCAAACAGAAAACCTGCCACAACTACGATCATGCAGTTGAAGGAAAAAATCACAGCTCCCATATCAAAGGAATAATATTTTTTTACGATGGCCCCGATAATATCAAAGCCACCGGTACTGCCATTATTCCTGAAAACAATCCCATATCCTATACCACACAGTACACCGCCAAATACAGAGGACAGCATAACATCCCCAACCACATGCAAGGCACTGAGATACTGAGTAAGATCCAGGCATACAGAAAAAATAACTGTCCCCACTATCACATCCGCCAGATACTTCTTCCCCAGAAAATAATACGCCGCTATCAACAGTGGGATATTATATACAAATGTCTGCACGCCCAAGGGAAGTCCCCATAAGAACAGCACAACCATTGATATACCCGTAACACCACCGGTCAAAAGATTGGATGGCACATAAAACAGATTTATTCCACAACTGCTGATCAAGCATCCCAACACAATAAAACCATATCTTTCAATCAGCTTCACTCGACATTCAGCTCCTTGCACAGCCAAAATATTTTATCCATGGTTAACGGTTGCTGAGGCAATAGCCTCTATGAGGTGGATAATAACCCATAAATCACCGGAAACCAGACTTGAGTTTAATGGAAACATCCCCCACTGGTCAAGTAAAATTTACAATTTTTTTAAAAGTTGCGGGTACATGTCAAAACATAAGTCCTCTTTGCCATTGGATACCCATATATCTCACAATACTGCTTATCCAGAAGGTTATATATTGTGAAATTCATCACTGTTTTCTTATTGAACTGTTTTTTGAAGGAAAGATTGTGCACCACATATCCCCCCATATCCACAGCTCTTTGTTCTGTAGGCAGGGCAGCAGGATAACCATATACTGCCTTCTGTTTTCCAGTATAGGTCACATCATAATTAATCCCCCAGCCATTCTTTTCAAAGGAATATCCAAGGGAAATCATATGCCGCGGACGATAATCCAACTGATCAGACAGGGCCACCTTATCCCATGAAGCAGCACCATCCTTGGAGGTATGCTGGTGAGTATAATTGAAGTAAACTGACGAATTATCATCAAAATTATACCTGTTCTCCCATTCAAAGCCCCAGATCTTCACTCCATTCAGCATGTAACAGTTAAATGGCTTGGTATGCACAAAGCTGATAAAGGAACTGTAATTCTGATAAAACAGTGACAGCTTGCTTTTATACTTCGTACTGAAATCATGCTCTATTGCCAAATCGTAGCCCCATCCCTTTTCAGGCCTGAGGCTTCCCTCTGCATTATGATTCAGCGGGGACATGCCAATCCCCTTGTAATACCAGAAGAATTCAACCATTGAAGGTGCACGCCATATGCGGTTGACGGAAAAAGAAGTAGTAGTTGCCTTATCATTCCTGAAGGTTGCCGTTACCTTTGGTGACAGACTGCTGTCGCTAAAGGACTTGACCGCAACAGCTCTGCTGTCATCCCTGTCCCCCTTCATGGAATCGTATCTGACACCATAATTAAGGGACCACCTGTTATCCATCAGCCAGGTATCACCCACATAAATCCCATAAACATCGGCCTTTTGAGAAGGATATAATGCTGAAGCCCCCTCAGCATTGCTGTCATACCAGCCATGGCCATATCTGTATCTGGTATAATCAGCCCCGAAATACAGCTCATGCTTATCATTTAATATCCTTGAGCCCTTGTATATATACCCCTGAGATTGATCAGTAGAATTATTGCGCTCAAATAACAGGGTACCACCGGATTTTTTGATTTCATGTATCTTTTCATTTACCCGCCAATAGGTAAAACGGTCTGAGCCCTTGGTACGCTTGGAATCATAGGAAATATCAAAGCTGTTGCGATAAGTTCTGGTACGGCTGCCATCTCCGACTTCCGTGGTTTTGGCATTACTAAAAGCATCCGCAAAATTTGTTATTGGATAATAATCATTATAGTCTGCCCTATCAGGACTGTTTATTACCACCAGTCCACGATCAGTGCGGACATGCTGAAAACCAACCCTGACAGTATCCGTTTTGTTCACATGGTAATCCAGCCTGAAACCATACTGACGGTTGGCATAATCAGCATTGCGCAATACAGCGCCCTTATTTTCGTACAAATAATTCAAGCCAAAGTCAAAGGCCCCGGCAGTTCCATTATAGTTAAAAGCGACCTGCTTATATTTATAGGTACCATATGACCTTTTCAGGGTTCCCCCGGATTTTCTTCTGGTAATAATATTGATGACACCACCATTTACCTGACCATATTGCAGGGATTTGGCTCCCTTGATGATCTCAATCCGTTCGATAGCACTGAATGGCATAGCATCCCAGCTGAAATAGCTGCCACCCATTACGCCGGCATTACGCTGAGGAACACCATCCACCAGTACGGTATACCTGCGGCTGTCATGGCCCCTTAGCTTAAGCGTCATATCCTCGGCTCCGCCCCCGGAAGCCCTGTTCTGTATCTGTATACCGGCAACGCCCCGCAGAAGCTCCGGTACATTTTTGGCCTGTCCGCGATAAGACTCCATATCTATAACCGTATCCACGGAATCACCAGCATATTTATCTCCATACACATCAACCACTTCCTCACCCATGTCAGCAGCAGCCAAGCATGGTGCCGTCATAAGGCTGATACATATCAAGCTCCCCCAAAAACCCGTTTTTTTCATTTCACACCTCTTATTTCAAAATAAATCATGGTCCCCAAAAGCCACCTTTAGGCGTCCCACCAAAATAGGAATTAATACGAGCTGCATAACTATCCCAACAGCTCCTCCCCATATTCCTGCCAAAACATATAACACAGGATCAGCCTTTATCTGCAGCCACTCTGCAAACAACGCCAACATCAAAATACAGGTTATCCTTCCGGCCACCATGGCTCCCAACATGGATACAAACAACCTCAGCCTGCATTTTTTATACAAAAATCCGCTTAAAAAGCCATAAGTCGCCAATTCAGCAGTCATCATAGGCAAAATAGGAAATACCGGTGGCATTCCGGTCACCAGACTGCTTATAACAGGTACAGCCACCCCTACTGCCAGTCCGTATACAGGCCCCAACAGAAGCCCACCCATAAGCACGGGAATGTGCATAGGCAAAAACAGACGACCACTGGCTCCCAGCATGTGGAAAGCAATCGGCAAAAGTACGCCCACTGCTATAAACAAGCCCGCAAAAACTATTTTTTTGGTTCTCATACCATCACATCACATATTCAAAAAACTCAGCTGCAAATCAGCCACACACCTCTTATTGTGCCATGTACCATAAACAATATCAAGCAGGAAGCATCTTTTTATAACGCCATTGTTCAAATTTTTCTTCTTTAGAAGAAAAATCTTCCAATTAGCGTTTCAACGAGCTGGGAGATATGCTCGCCAGCTGTTGTAGTTTGTTTTCCCCCACCTAAAGAGGAAGGGGACATCTTAAAGCT
>NZ_JAILFV010000165.1 GCF_024697385.1 Anaerovibrio sp. | reverse complement strand
GCCTACCATTATGGAACTCATCGCTCCTAAGGGCTTTGAATATTACAGCATCAAGCCGTCGCTGCTGGAGCCGATTGATCATATAGTGACACCATACAGCTGGATGACCAGGGAGATTATCGGTGATTATAAGGACCGGTTGCGTGAACAGCTGGCAGAATCTGCAGAGCCTGTAAGAACAGAAACAGGTGTTGAGGAATATGCAGAGGAACGCAGTGCCCTGCAGGATATTACCGGCTGGCTCTTCCGCCACCCGGAACTGATACAGTAAATGCTGCCGGGGGAAATAAAACTACAGTCAAGGCTGTGCCTTCCCCTCTGGGGAAGGTGCCGAGCAACGCGAGGCGGATGAGGTTTTTGCTAGAGCAGTATCTAGATGAGGTTTTTTCTTTTCCATATACCTCTAGAAACCCAAAGATTAATTGAAAAACCTTCCAATATATTGTAAAATTATAAAGGTCTATATTATTTTTGTGAGGGATAGAATTGGCTAACAAGTTTTTTGATATTATACAATCAGATTTGTCCAAGCTGGAGGACGCATTGGAGGAAGCCGTTGCTTCTCCTGTGGAGACGATTACTGATATCGGTATACACCTGATTCATGCCGGAGGCAAGCGCCTTCGCCCGGCAATGTTTTTCCTGGCTGCTCACTGCAGCAAGGACTTTAAGCTGGAACGGGCAATGCCATTGGCAGTGGCCCTTGAGCTGATACACATGGCTTCATTGGTACATGATGATGTACTGGACAGTGCCATGACCAGACGGGGGGAAGCAACCGCCAATGCAAAATGGGGCAATCAGCTGGCAATATTAGCCGGGGATTACCTTTTCGCCAAGGCTTTTGCCCTGGTAGCCGAGCATGGCTACAGCGACAGGGTACAGCTGCAGCTTTCACGGCTGCTCACAGACCTGAGTGCCGGAGAGCTCATCCAGAACAAGGAGATTTACAAGGCATCCTGTGATATTGATGAGTATTACGAGCGCATTGCCATGAAAACCGCTAATTTCCTGGCCATCAGCTGCCAGCTGGGTGGGGATGTGGCAAACCTTTCAGAGGAAGAAATACAGGCCTTATATGATTATGGGTATTCTGTAGGCATGGCCTTCCAGCTGACAGATGACCTGCTGGATATCACCGGGGATGAGGACACCATCGGCAAGCCAGCCGGCAATGATATACTCCAGGGCATAGTGACATTACCTACCATTAAGGCACTGAAGTCAAGTCCTGACAAGGATAAGCTCCTGTCGATTGTCACTGACAGCAACATGACCAGAGATATGCTTCATGAGGCTGTGGAGATCGTCAGGGCATCTGATGGCATTGAATACACCCAGCAGAAGGTGGATGAGTTCCTGGAGCAGGCCAAGACAGTATTGCCTGAAAGTATTCCAGAAGATATAAGGACTGCATATTCCATGGGAGCTGATTTTATCAGCGACCGGAAATTCTGATATGTGTGATGGTTTGGAGGCAGGGTTATGTTTGGTATTGGTGTACCTGAACTTATAATAATTTTAATTATAGGTCTTATAGTATTCGGCCCCGGCAAGCTGCCAGAAATTGGGCGCGGTTTGGGCAAGACCATCAGGGAATTTCGCAAGGTATCCAGCGGAATAATGGAAGAGGAGCCTGTACCCGAAAAAAAGGAATTGGCACAGTCAGCCACAGTCTCTGATGCTTCAGGGAAAACTGAGGCTGTTTCTGATGGTAAGGAAGATAAAATTAGTTAATTTTTGGGAGCTAAGCACAGGCGAAGCTCCCATTTGTCTTCTCTTTTAGTATGTTGACAGGTATGTGTATATATTTTACAATACAGGTTATACAGTATTAGCTAAATGATATTGCATTAAGTCTTAGTATTTTAAAGGGTTAGGACTGAAATTATTTTATTTTATAGGATTTGCTTATGTAGGAATTTTTAGTAAAATGAGTAGGGAGGATGGCAATTTGCATTCTTCAGATAATATCAGTGCAACGACAATCAGACATTTTTCAAATATTCTGGTGTTTATTGTGCTGGATTATATAGCCGTGGTTTTGGCTCAATATATTTCCCGTATCATTTGTGGTTTTTTGGGAAAGGATTTAGTCACTTCCATGGTGTTTTCAAGTGAATATCAATATATCTTTATACCGGCTATTATTTTGCTGTGTATTGCACTGAAGGAGGGCTATCTTTTTAACAGGCCTTCACTGGATATGGGCAGGGATATATTCAAGGGCCTTGTTTTTGGCATTATCATGTGCGGCATTATCTTATTTGCCATGCGTGAATTGACGGCTATATCCAGGACATATACAGGGGTGCTTTCGGTAATGATTGTGCTTTCGGTGGCTGTCATCCGCTATGGAGCCAGCAAAATCATTGATGCCAATGGATGGTTCAGGGAGGATATACTGCTGATTGGAGCAGGCAAGACTGCCGAAAGAATAACCAAGTATTTAAAGAGTGATATCTGCTATCGGTACAATATAATCGGCCTGATAGATGATCATCCCTTATCCAAGGAGCTGGTGGAGGACTATCCATTGCTGGGCAAGCTGGACCAGTCGGTGGATATCATACAGGATCACGATGTGAACACCGTTGTGGTAGCTATTCCGGGGATGGAGACGGACAGGATGAATGACCTTTTGGCCACAATCCGTCCCTATGTAAAAAACATCTTTTTCGTTCCTGACCTTGTGGGGACTCCTATGGGAAGGGTCCATATCCAGACCTTTTTCAGTCAGCAGGTGGCCATTATCAAGAGCTATAACGATATGTCCAGAATGTGGAACAAGTTCGTGAAGCGTACCTTTGACCTGGCTATGGTGCTATTGTTTATGCCTATTATAGTGCCTGTTTTGGCTATATTGGCCCTGATTATAAAGCTGGATTCACCGGGTCCGGCGTTTTTCAATGCAGAGCGCATGGGACAGAACGGCAAAAACTTTATTTGCTACAAGTTCCGCAGCATGTATGTTGATGGTGATGCGAGACTGGAGCAGTACCTGGAGGAAAATCCCCAGGCTGATAAGGAATGGCGAAAGTATGCCAAGCTGCGTTACTATGATCCAAGAGTCACCAAATGTGGCCGCTGGATGCGCCGGTTTAGCCTAGATGAGCTGCCTCAGCTGATCAATGTCTTTATAGGCAATATGAGTCTGGTGGGGCCAAGGCCTTATCTGCCAAGGGAAAAAGAGCAGATAGGCGAGAGCCTGGACACCATAGTACTGTGTAAGCCTGGTATTACAGGCTTCTGGCAGATAAATGGCCGCAGTGATGTGTCCTTTGAAGGCAGGGTAGCCATGGATGTATGGTATGTAAACAACTGGTCCCTGGCAAGGGATTTTATGTTTTTATTAAAAACCTTTAAGGTCATTTTCAGCAAAGACAGCGGCGCTTATTAGGCTGTGCCTCCCCCCTCGTATTGTGCCTTTCCCTCGTATTGTGCCTGCCCCTCTGGGGAAGGTGCCGAGCAACGCGAGGCGGATGAGGTAAAAACTGTTCTGGCCACACGCCAGTCAAGGCTGTGCCTTCCACTCTGGGGAAGGGGGACCGCTTGCGACGCGAAGATAGTCCTTTAGGGCGGTGGATGAGGTTTTCAGTGTCCTGATTGCGGCAGATGACATTAGGAGCGCAGCTCCGTCATTACATTTACTCAGATAAGCTTTTATACACATTTATATCTATACAAATCTACAAAACAAGGAGAGAATCATGAAACGATTATCAGCTATATTAGCAACATGCATGCTGGGCGTATCATTAGCCACAGTGAACCCAACCGTAGCTTCCTGCGAGCCAGTACCCCAGTCAAATGTCATTGAGTCTACCGACAACAGCATTTTTAAG
>NZ_JAILFV010000156.1 GCF_024697385.1 Anaerovibrio sp. | reverse complement strand
CCTTATCCAAAACAGCACCGGCGACTGTACCAATCAGAATTAATATAATAGGGAACAAAATCAGCAATATAGCCAGAGTACCGGAACAATGCTCACTGGACCGTCCATAATCCTCAGATACATCAACGTCCATTTTTTCGTGGCCACACTGCTCTGGAAAGAAATGCTTTACGGTTAACTTGGAATACAGTACACCACCTACCAACGCTGCTGGTACGGCAACAATAATGGAATAGAGAACGAAGGAGCCCACAGAGGCATTTAATGCCCCTGCAACAGCCATTGGGCCGGGGGTAGGAATGATTATACAATGACCGATAATAAGGCCTACGCCCAGAGCTGTTACGAATCTCGCCAATGGAATACCAGTCTTTTCAGATAATTGGCGGGCAAGATTTACAAGGATTACAAAGGCTGCATCAAAATACACCGGAATGGCTACTATAACACCAGTCAATGCCATGGCCAAGGGTGAATTTTTCACACCTATTTTTCGAAGAGCCAGGCTTGCTATTTCTTCTGTTCCACCAGTTTGATACAACAGCTCACCCAGCATTATACCTAAAGCGATTACTATACCTATACCACCCAGTGTACCTCCAAAGCCGGATGATACACTGCTTAAAATTTTTGGTACTGGCAATCCTGCCGCTACACCAATAACCAAGGATGTTAAAATCAATGCCAAAAAAGGATTTACCTTAAACTTGATAATCAGCAGCATCAGTAAAATAATACCGCTTAAGAAAATAACCATTAACAAAAGAATCTCCCCCTTACATAAAATTCTTTTTAGCCTTATAACACTGATGTCATCCCCTGACAGACATCAGCCCCACTTTTCAGTTTAAGCCTTCTTAAATAAATTCATATACGACTCTACCACTTTAGTCATCTGCTTTTCAGCCGCCTTGGTTACAGCTTCAAACCTTGTATTTGCCTCTGTATGGACAGCCAAAAACTCCCTTGCAGTTTTAACACCCGTAGTAGATACTTCAGTATTTATGTTGATTTTCCTTATGCCCAAATCTATTGCCTGACTCAGCAGATTCTCCGGAATCCCTGAGCTTCCATGTAAAACCAATGGAATATTAACAGCCCTGTTGATTTCATCAAGGCGGTTTAAATCCAGCTTCGGTACTCCTTTGTATATGCCATGGGCATTGCCGATAGCTATAGCCAGCGCATCAGCACCAGTTTTTTTGGAATATTCCATGGCATCATTTACTGTCGTAAAGCTCCCTTGCTCTCCAGGATCAGCCGGAGTACCGTCCTCAGGATTCATATATCCCAGCTCCCCTTCCAAGCTGGCCCCCATGCCATGAACAATCTCTGCCACATAACGACTTTCCTGAATATTATCCTCCAATGATTTTGCGGAACCATCATACATAATAGAAGTAAAGCCAGCCTTTAATGCCCTATAAATTGTTTCCTTATTTTTGCTATGGTCAAGATGAAGCACCAGTGGCAAATCACTATTTCCAGCATAATACTTAAACATTGCAGCCATAGCTTCCAACGGCATATGCTTATCATAGCTTTCCCCAAAGGATACAATTGTTGGTGATTGAGTATTACGGGCTGCTGACATAACTGCCTGTAAAGATTCCACATTATACACGTTAAATGAACCAATGGCCATTTTTCTCTCTTCAGCCAATTGCAGAATTTCTCGTAAATTCATCAACATAATTATATTCTCCTATTACTTGGTGCAAAGCATATCCACAACCTTGCGAAGAGTATCAACAGCTCCCACATTGCCTGGGAAAATCACATAGGCCATATTCGGAAATTTGCTCTCAGTGCCAGTTTTCCATACAGGAATACCAGGAGCCACCTGCCCCATAACAATAGCGTGCTTTACAGATAAGCCCTTGGTACCCACGTCACTGGAGGTAATACCGCCCTTTGCAATGAGGAAGCTTGGCTGAATGGATATGCGGTTTACGATACTGGTAATAGCCTCGGAAATCTTTACTGATACCCGCAGTGATTCCTCCTCTGAGCCTGCATCAAAACGTTTGCGTCCTGTATAAACCACAACGGTCTGTCCATTCCGGATATCATTTTCCACTTCCTCAACAATTCTTTTCAGTTCAGCTTCCAGCTTTTCAGGCTCCAAAACCAGCATATGATTAAATTCAATACATTTTACATATGGGCTCTTCTTAAGCTCCTCAAACTGCTTGGTGGTTTTCTGAACATGAGAACCGATAATTATAAGTCCCCCATTATTATTTCCAGGGGCAACCAGCTCATCACGAGTCAGGAGAGGTTTGTCCGAAACACCGCCAATAATCTTTGTAAATGCCGCTGCTGTACGGAACATGAAACTCTTGCCCTTATTCATAGCCTTTATTAAGGCAATGGCAAATACCTTCACATCTACATAATCAACTGCGTTTACAATTACCTTATTGAAGTCTTTAACAGCAAGAAGCTGATCTGAAATTTTATCTACATTAAAATCCCTAAGGTCA
>NZ_JAILFV010000050.1 GCF_024697385.1 Anaerovibrio sp. | reverse complement strand
TTCATAAAGAAAATTCGCAACAAGAAGGTTGCCATATTTGCTACCTTGGGCGCATATGCAGATTCTGATCATGCAAAAAAATGTATTGATAATATAACTGCACTTTTTGATGACAGCTGTGAGGTGGTTGGATCCTTTATCTGTCAGGGAGCTGTGTCACAAAAGATGATTGACATGATGTCCAGGATGTTCCCTGAAGGTCATCCTCATGCCATGAATGAGGAAAGAATAAAACGCCTTAAGGATGGTGCAACCCACCCTGACGCCCAGGATCTGAAAAATGCCAGGGAATACTTTGCTCAGCTGAAGAAAAAATTGGAAGGCTGACAGCGCCGGATGAAATCAAATTTTTGTTGAATTTACATGCTTACCACTGCCATTGGCAGTGGTAAAAAAATAATAATTTAATGAGAATGATTATTATTATATATGGAGGAATGTGGAAATGAGAAATGTTTCAACTAAGAGGGCAGCTGTTTTGGCACTGGCTATCACAATGGCACTTATAAATACGGATTATGCTGCCGCAGCTGAGGATGTTGAACAGTTGGAGACAAGGGATGTAGTAGTTACTGCATCAAGAACAGAGCAGGAGGTCAAGGATGCGCCGGCAGCGGTAGAGGTTATTACCAGGGAAGAGCTGGAGAACATGGGGGCAGATTCCCTGGCTCAGGCATTACAGCTGGCCACAGGTATAAATGTACTGGAAAATGGTATGGTGGGTAACTCCTTCAGCATTCGGGGCATGAAGGCCAATCAATCCCTTATTATGGTAGATGGCCGGCGCATCCGCACTGAGGATACGGATGCAACTGCCAATGCTTATGAGCTTCAAAGGTACAATATGGCAGACATAGAGCGCATCGAAATAGTGCGTGGTGCGACAAGCTCGTTATATGGTGCTGATGCCATGGGTGGAGTTGTGAACATCATCACCAGGGGGACTGACAAGGAAAGGGCTACTGTATCAGGTGACTGGACTACCAGGCAGGCGGATGGAGGTATACATTACACTTCAGGAAAAATTGGAAAATGGTCCTTTGGGACTAACTTCAAATTTGCCAAGGTCCGCGAAACGGTTGAATCCACAACGGAAAGCTCCACTACCACAGGGTACATTCCTACAATGCCGGGGATGGTGATGGCCGCCTATACCAAGGTCGCTGATACCCAGACGAACACATCGAATATATTCGGATATAAAAAATTTTTCAATTTCAAGGCAGACTACGCCATTAACGAAAAAAAGACCTTGGAATTTTTATTTGATTACATGAATGAGGACACGAAATATTATACCCAGACCTCAGGTACCAATACTTATACCTTTGGCAGCGCCGTTGTTCCTATGTTCGCCATGGGACAAAGCGCCAGTACTGTCTGGGTGCTGAATCAGGATTCATCATTGTCAGAAAAAACCTTTGATAAAACCAGATCTACCTCCTCCATTAAATACAGTGGATTGGATAAATGGGGAGATTATCAGCTAAGATACAGCTATACCAAATTTACCTCATTGGATAAAACCTTCAAGGCAGGAGTAATACAGGATTTTGATAATTCTGTTATGAAGCAGCATATTTTTGAGGGCAAAAGGACCATGGCAGTACATGATAAACACCTGCTGACCTATGGTGGAGAATACAGAATGGAGCTTTACGATGGCACCAAGCTGAATTCCGGAGGTGGCATTCATTCCGTCAGCGTTGATGGAATCAGCAAGAATGCGGCCGATACCAGCCTATATTATGCGGCGGCTTATGTCCAGGATGAATGGATGCCAAGTGATAACTGGATAATAATACCGTCAATGCGTGTTGATCACAATAACAGGTTTGGCAACAAGCTCACGTATAAACTGGGTACTACCTACATACAGAATGACAATCTCCGGTGGAAATTTAATATTGGCACTGCCTACAGAGCACCGGCAGCATCAGAGATGTTCTTTGATTTTTCTAAAACTCCTATGGCTTCCATGCAGGTGAAAATTACCGGTAATCCTGACCTGAAACCGGAGGAATCCTTAAACTTTGACATAGGGCTGGAGTGGAACAGGGGAAAGACCTCCCTGAAGGCAGCATATTTCAATAACAATGTGAAGAACATGATAGATTATATAGAGGACACAGGGTATGATGAATCTGCAGGTCACTATTACTATAAATACAACAATGTGAACCGTGCCAAGATCAGTGGCCTGGAGTTTGAGGCCATACAAAAATTCTCTAAAAATTGGCACCTGAGGGGCCTGTATAATTATTTAGATGCCAGGGATGGGGATGGGGCTAATCTGACAGGCAGATATCGTCAGAAAACATCCCTGCAGCTTGGGTATACCTCTGATGACAGGACATTTACCTCTACTCTTTGGTATGATTGGTTTTGTGGCTACAGGAGCTCATCCACCAGTGAGACCACCATGGGCGTCTGCAACATTGTGTTCAATAAGAAATGTGGCACAAAAACCAATGTGTACTTTGGCATAAACAACATATTCAACAAGACCAATGGACTCTTGGGTTATAGTGGCAGAGTTTGGCGGGCAGGATTCAATGTTGATATTTAAATGCTGATAACAGCTTTGCACAGGGAGGTTTTTATGGGAAGAAAACTTGGACTGATACTTTCAGTAGTTTGTGTTGCTTTGGCGGTTGTTTTCATTATTTTTGGAGATACTATTGCCGGCAGGGGGAATGCCACTTCGGTCAACAGCATTACCCTTACGGACAGTACCGGCAAGGAGGTAACCATTACCAAGAATCCAAAAAGAGTTGTGATTCTCAACGCATCAAATGTTGATCTGTTTGTAGCCGCCGGAGGCGGCGACAGTATTGTGGGCAGGACACAGAGCAATGCCCTGTCTGGGGAAGTGCTGGCAGCGACTGCCAATGCTGAGGATGTTGGCATGATTCATGCCCCTAATATTGAAAAAATAATTGCCCTTAAGCCTGATTTGGTCATAGGCACCAATGTTCCTTTTCATCTGGCACTGGCACCTACCCTGGAAAAAGCAGGGATTCCGCTGTTTATAAATTCAGTGGACAAATATGACCAGATAGAAGGAAGTCTGACCAAATTCGGTCAGATAACCGGACAGGAGGAGAAAGCCGACAAGGAGATTGCAAAAATAAAGGCTGATTATGCTGAAATCATCCGGTCGGTGGAGGGGAAAAAGCCTTTGAAGAGCCTGGTCATTTTTGGCAATACCCAGAGCTTTAACATGGCAACCTCCCAGACCTTTACCGGGGATCTTATTAACCGCCTGGGGGGAAATAATATTGCAGATAATGTAAAAAGCGGAGAAGGGGCGTACATACCCCTTAGTATGGAATTCCTGGCCAAGGAAAATCCGGAGGTCATCATGCTCATAATGATGGGGAAGCCTCAGGAGGTACAGGAAAAAGTCAGGGCTGATCTTGAAGCAAATCCTGTATGGGGAAACACCTCAGCCGTAAAAAACGGCAGAGTATATACCTTGCCATACAACCTGTTTACTGTTAATCCGGGAGTACAGTGTATAGATGCTCTCCAGGTATTGGCAGGCTATGTGTACTGATCGACTTAAGTGCAATAAGCTGTCCTTCACCTTTGTGGCGAGGGCAGCTTATTTTTTATATGTGGGGTGAATATATCCTGGCCTGCTGCATTGCAGGTATGGCACCGTTTGTAAATGCAGCCTGGAATAATATGCCGGTGGTAAAATTTAAACAATGGCGGTATAATATCATATATGATTGGGGGGAATTGAATGAAACGGATTATATGTGCGGTTCTTATCGGAGCTTTGTTTTTTGCCGGGATGATATCCTGGGGACTGCGGGATGCTGAGGCTGCAGCTCAAGCATCATCAATTATTTTTGTCCCTATAGATAACAGGCCAATCACTGATTTATATTCGGCACAGACCATGGAACAGGTGGGGGTCAATGTGTTGGTACCACCGGATGAAAGCCTGGGAGGAAATAGTGACGATGGCAGCCCTGACCAGCTGTGGAATTGGCTGGATAAAGCTGCCGGGAAATCTGATGTACGGGCAGCGGTCGTATCAAGTGATTCTCTCCTTTATGGAAGTCTGGTAGCCAGCAGACGCCACAATATATCAGAAGAAGTGTTACAGGAGAGGGTAAAGCGTTTTCGTGCATTCCATCAAAAGCACCCGGGGATAAAGCTATATGTATTTTCATCCATCATGCGTACACCGAAGCAGGGAAGTGTGGGTGGAAAAGAGCCTGAGTATTATCCTCAATGGGGGGCCAGTATCTATGAGTATTCTGCCCTGAAGGACAAAGCTGAGACCGCCGGGCTGAATCAGGCAGAACAGAATCAGCTGGATTATCTCAGTCAGTTCATTCCCCAGGAGGTTATGACTGATTGGCTTGGCAGAAGAAATAAAAATTTTGCCATCAATAAACAGCTGATTGAAATGGCCAGGGACAATACCTTTCGCTATCTGGCCATAGGCAGGGATGATAATGCACCTCTGTCCCAGACGCACATGGAAGGAAGAAAGCTGAAGGAATATGCCGGTGCCCTTGATTTTACCAAATTGCAGAATATGCCGGGCATAGATGAAATAGGCCTGCTTCTCCTCACTAAGGCCTATAATGATTATAATTACAAAATGCCATTCGTTTATGTAGAATATAATGATGGAGCAGGCAAAAATACCCTTCCGGTTTTTTCTGACGAAAGGATTTCAGCTACCCTGGAAGATTATATCAGGTGTATTGGTGGCCTGTCGGTTTCTACCACCAAACGGGCCGACCTGGTGCTGATGATGAATACCCCGGAAAACGGCCGGACACAGTTTGCCGGAAGTGATACGAATGCCATGCTCACTACACCAAGAAGCAAGGCCTTTGCTGACAGGATAGAAGGCTGGCTCAACAGGGGAAAGAGGGTAAGTGTTGCGGATATAGCTTATTATAACGGTTCAGATAATAGTCTGTGCTCTTCCTTGAGAGACAGTCATCTGCTGTACCGTATTGCGGCTTATGGGGGATGGAATACTGCCACCAACAGCCTTGGCTATGCACTGCCTCAGGGAACCCTTGCGGAGGATATGGATATATCAGGCAAGGATTATCTGCTCACCATAAGGTATCTGGACGAGTGGGCTTATGAAGCCAATAACCGGCAGACACTGTCGGCATATGCCGGAGCACTTGGGCCTGATGCCTTGAAAACGAAGCTGGCGGATATTGAAAGCTATGGCAGTAAACTGCAGCAGGAGTTTGCCCGTAAAAATCTCAGCCAGTATCCAGGAGCGGCTAATGCAACCATGAAACTACCATGGGAGAGATTTTTTGAAAATTTGGTAATACTCAGATAAAGAGTGTTTTTTAAGGGCGGCAGTCAGGCCGTCCTTTTTGCTGTATTCAGGGCTGTGGGATTATAACGCCATTGTTCAAATTTTTCTTCTTTAGAAGAAAAATCTTCCAATTAGCGTTTCAACGAGCTGGGAGATATGCTCGCCAGCTGTTGTAGTTTGTTTTCCCCCACCTAAAGAGGAAGGGGACATCTTAAAGCT
>NZ_JAILFV010000192.1 GCF_024697385.1 Anaerovibrio sp. | reverse complement strand
AGGGGAAATCACCCAGGAAGAAGCGGAGTACATGCAGGCCTATACTATCATCGGAAAGAATGGTGTCATGAGCATGAATTGTCCGGAGATTCCTGTGAAGTTTTCTGCTTCCGACCCGGTTTCCTACAGTAAGGCTGTGAGCTATGGCCGTAGGATGATGCATAACATCGCCACATATCTCATTCGTCACCTGCCCGGATTTGAAAATGCCTTTATCAGCCGGGAAGCAGCCATGCTGGGCGCCAGAGAGTCCTGGCGGATCCGTGGCAAGCACTATCTGGTAGAGGATGATTATCATAACCAGAGTCGCTTTGCTGATGCCGTTTGTCGAACAGCCTGGTTTATTGATGCCCATGGGGAAAAAGTTTCGGAGAAATTGCCCCAGGGTGGTTTCTATGAGATTCCCTATGGTTCTTTGGTGACCGATGACATCGAAAACCTCATTGTGGCAGGACGCTGTATCAGTGCCAGCTTCATCCTGCAGGCATCCATGCGAATTCAGCCAACCTGCATGAGCATTGGCGAAGCCGCAGGGATTGCTGCCGCCTGGGGCTTGAAGCAGCATGTTTCGGTCAATGCAATCACCTGGAGCATGATTCCTGTAGCAGAACGCAGTTATGTCAGCAGAAGAAAAAATTGAACAATGGCGGTATAACGGCTTTGATTTCAATACAAGGTTTATCTTGTATGTTTAATAAAATAAAGGATATTAGGTCTTGATTGTAGAATATTTTAAATTTAGTGATACTATCAGATATTTTGTAGTCAAATAGGTATGTGGCAGTTATCACGGATAAGAATACAGCATCCATGTTGCCGGAGAATATCCACGGTATACATATTGCCAGGAAAGGATAGGTAAAGTAATCCATGAGTTTTTTTTCAGAGGTTAAGGGGAGATTGATAGTGTCTTGCCAGGCTTTGCCTGATGAGCCACTGCACAGCCCGTTCATAATGGGGCGCATGGCGCGTGCGGCCAAGGAAGGAGGGGCTGCAGCTATCAGGGCACAAAGCAGTGCAGACATTGTCGAAATTAAAAAGATTACAGGTCTGCCGGTCATAGGCCTTGTGAAGCGCAACTATGAGGATTCCCCAATATATATCACGCCTACAATGACAGAAGTTGAGGATTTGCTTACTACGGATTGTGAGATGATAGCCCTGGATATGACGGCCAGAAAAAGACCTCGCGATGAAAAGGCAGAGAATCTGGTCCGACGCATCCATGAGGCGGGGCGACTGGTGTTGGCAGATATTTCCACCTACGAAGAAGGTGTGGAGTCAGCCAGAATTGGAGCGGATGCCATATCTACGACATTATCAGGTTATACACCTTATTCACCGCAGCTATCTGGCCCTGATGTGGATTTGGTCAGGAAACTTTCTGGAAAATTGGCCATACCGGTATTCGCAGAAGGGCGTATCAATGTTCCGGAGGATATCAGGACGGTGATGGAGGCCGGGGCATTTGCGCCTATTGTTGGTTCCGCTATCACCAGGCCTCAGCTGATAACGGCAAAGTTTGCCAAGATGCTGGAGTGAGATTAAATAAAAAGGGGGAATATATTAATGGACATGTTTTCGCAGACTCAGGGGGATGGATCTTTGTTCGCCAAGGCGCAACGCTTTGGCAAGTCCTTCATGTTGCCGATTGCAGTGCTGCCGGCGGCAGGTATCTTGCTTGGAATAGGTGGAGCCCTGTCAAATCCGAATTCTATCAAGGCTTATCCTTTCCTTGATATAGGCTGGTTGCAAAATATCTTCACGATTATGGCAGCAGCCGGCAATATAGTTTTCGCCAATCTGGCTATACTTTTCGCTGTTGGTATCGCTGTTGGACTGGCGAAATCAGATAAAGGTACGGCAGGTCTGGCTGCGGTGTTGGCCTTATTGGTCATGAATTCAACCATCAATGCCATGCTGAAAATCACCGGTACCTTGGCCAAGGATAATTTGGCTGGCGTAGGTCAGGGCATGACTCTGGGCATACAGACGCTGGAAACAGGAGTTTTCGGTGGTGTCACAGTGGGTATTATGACATATTTATTGCATTCCAGATTCAATAAGATAGAGCTGCCGCAGTTCTTGGGATTTTTCGGTGGTTCCAGGTTCGTACCTATCATAACATCTTTTGCTGCTATTTTTTGGGGCATGATTATGTTTGTCATTTGGCCTCATTTTCAGCAGATCATATTCGGCATAGGTGATTTGGTAGAATCCACTGGTTATATCGGCACATTGATTTATGGCTTTGTCTTGCGCATGCTTGGACCTTTTGGATTACACCATATTTTTTACCTGCCTTTCTGGACAACTGCATTGGGTGGTACGGAGGTCATCCAGGGCCAGTTGGTGGAAGGAACTCAGAGAATATTCTTTGCTCAGCTGGGAGATCCAAACACCACGCAGTATTATATCGGTATCTCTCGCTTCATGTCAGGTCGTTTCATCACAATGATGTTTGGTCTGTTGGGAGCTTGTTTGGCCATGTATCACACTGCCAGGCCTGAGAAGAAAAAGCTGGTGGGCGGGTTGTTGCTGTCTGCAGGACTCACCTCATTTTTGACGGGTATCACCGAGCCTATAGAGTTCGCTTTCCTGTTCGTTGCCCCTATGCTCTATGTGTTGCATGCCTTCTTTGATGGTTGTGCATTCATGCTGGCACATATATTACAGATTACAGTAGGGCAAACTTTTTCCGGCGGGTGTATCGATCTTATCCTGTTTGGTATCCTGCAGGGGGCAGACAAGACTAATTGGATTTATATTCCTATGGTGGGAATACCATGGTTCTTCCTGTACTATTTCTCATTCAAGTATCTTATCTTGAAATTTGATTTCAAGACCTTGGGACGGGAGGATGATGACGATGCCTCTGATGATGCAGGTGCGACTGTTGTTTCCGACAACGTGGCAACTGAGCGTTCGAGCTTGATTATAGATGGCTTGGGCGGCAGGGAGAATATCGTAGAGCTGGATTGCTGTGCTACCCGATTGCGTGTAACCGTCAAGGATAGCTCCCTGGTCAGGGAGCGGTTGCTCAAAGAAAGTGGTTGCCGTGGAGTTTTGAGAAGTGGCACAGGAGTGCAGGTCATCTATGGGCCACAGGTTACAGTAATAAAAAATGAGTTGGAAGAAGTATTGAATTTATGATGTGAAAAACCCGGTACATTTCCTTTGTGGATTTCGTACCGGGTTTTTAACAGGCCTATTTTTATAGCAATGGTGTTATGAAATAATTCCAGATTTTTATCAATAAACTCTTTATGTTGGATTATCAAGCATCCCACATTGGGTTAAATCCATAGCCATAGCTCCTCCAATTGATTGATTTTCCTAATTTTTTTCCAACATACGCCATGGCCTCTTCCTGGGAAACCTCCTGTCCGGTTGCTCCGATGTAATATCTGTTTTCCAGATAACTGGTTGGTTTGGTTACGCATGTAATGCCTCCCTTGGCCCATGCCTTATCAACCATTGAAGATATTTCCCCCCAATAAAGCATGGTTTTAAATCCTCCATACCTGTTTTCTGCCAATCCCATATCATTCAGAAACTGGGAATCGGTAGCTGTACCACCATAATTTCCGCCGGCCACATTGTCCATTTCATTAATGGATAGTTTTTTACTTTCATTTAACTTTGTCATTTTATATCATCCTCTCTATTTTAGTGCTCTGCTTGTTGAGCTGTTGTTTGTCTTTCGATTTCTATATGCATGAACAAGTAAATAGTTACAGAATATAGATATTTTTTGTTGAGAATCAAAGCTTGCAATAGGAATTTATTCACAACTTATTTAAACAAGTGACCACTTTTTGACGCCCTTCCTCCAATGGTCACATCAATCTGCCCTGCCTTACGGGGATGCAATAGGTTTAATGGCTAGTGGCATGGCTATTAAATAATGTTCTGGTTACACGCAAGTAAAGGCTGTGCCTTCCCCTCTGGGGAAGCACCCTGCGAGCACTAGGCACAAGGCCAGCTTACAAGGGGCTGGCACATATGCCGTCGTAGGCACAAGGTCAGCATACTTTTAGAAAATGTCCTGTTCACACGCAAGTTAAGGATATGCCTTCCCCTCTGGGGAAGGTGGGTGCGTAGCAC
>NZ_JAILFV010000068.1 GCF_024697385.1 Anaerovibrio sp. | reverse complement strand
CCATTGTTCAAATTTTTCTTCTTTAGAAGAAAAATCTTCCAATTAGCGTTTCAACGAGCTGGGAGATATGCTCGCCAGCTGTTGTAGTTTGTTTTCCCCCACCTAAAGAGGAAGGGGACATCTTAAAGCTCGTTATATTATTTATTGTATTAACTAAAAGGATTATTCAATATATCGTTGAATAAAATTAAGTAAAATAAAAATCCAATTCGAATTCTTGGGAAAAGGAGGAAGATTATGCTTATTAAACAGAAAGCAAAGATCTGGAAGGTGGCTGCAGTACTTGCAGCATGTGCTGTTTCTTCATTTATAATCAGTCCGTAACCTTCAGCTGTATCTTTTGCAGCAAAAAGGATTACTGCAAGCACACCAAAACAGGACGGCTTCCGGATGCCAGGTGAATTTGAAGAGCAGAAGCAGGTATGGATGGTCTGGCCGGAACGGGGTGACAATTGGCGCAACGGAGGCAAGCCTGCACAGGAGGCTTATATTAATGTGGCACGCGTAATTTCAGAATTTGAACCGGTGACCATGCTTGTTTCCAATGGGCAGTATTCAAATGCCCGTGCCCGTTTGCCGGAGAATATCCGGGTGGTGGAAATGAGCAATGATGACGCCTGGGTGCGTGATACCGGGCCTACCTTCCTTATTAATGACAAGGGTGATATCCGCGCCTGTGATTGGACCTTCAATGCCTGGGGCGGCCTGGTGGATGGATTGTATTTTCCTTGGGCAAATGATGATAAAGTAGCGCAAAAGGTTTGTGAGCTGGAAGGAATCGATAGTTACCGTACGGAAGGATTTGTGCTGGAAGGGGGCTCTTTCCATGTGGATGGTGAGGGCACTTTGGTTACCACTGAAATGTGTCTGCTCAGTAAAGGCCGGAATCCTCACATGAATAAATCAGAAATTGGAAATATGCTCAAGGAATATTTGAATGTTGAAAAGGTAATCTGGATCAAGGATGGTATTGACCCTGATGAAACCAATGGACATGTGGACCTTGTGGCGTCCTTTGTCCGGCCGGGAGAGGTGGCCTGTATTTGGACCGATGACCAGGATAATCCTTTTTATAAGACTTGTCATGATGCATACAGGACACTCAGTGAGGCGACTGACGCCAAGGGCCGCAAGCTCAAGGTATGGAAGCTGACCATGCCAAAAAAGCCGGTTTATCAGCAGGGGGCTGAGACAGTCGATCTTTCAGAGACTACCAGGCCGGTTGAAAACGGCTCGAACTGTCCGGCCTCTTATATGAATTTCCTGATTGTTAGCGGAGGCGTGATTGTTCCTCAGTATGATGATGAATACGATTCCCTGGCAATTAAGCAGCTGCAGGAAATGTTCCCTGAGCGCAAGGTTGTTGGTGTACGCACTCGTGAAGTAGTATACGGCGGTGGTAACATTCACTGTATTACCCAGCAACAGCCTAAGACCTGATAATTAAAGAAGTCTTTGGGCAATAGGTGTATATTAAAAACTTAAAAAGATAATGGAGTTCGCTCGAAAATGAGCCGGACTCTTTTGGTTTATATAAAGGAATATTTCGCATTTTGTCGAATTTTTTAATATAATATATTATATGTTTTTTAAGAAGGTGTTATCATATGAGAAAATTAAGTAGGGAAGCGTTGGATATAAAGCGGGCGGAACAGTCTTTTGACCGAAAACGCAAGACTGTGGGACTGATTGGTGCACCTATTTTGGCTCTGCTTATTTATTTTACGCCTATAGCGGGATTGTCGGTGGAAGCTCATAAACTGCTTTCCATAGTTGTCCTGATTTCATTGTGGTGGATTACTGAACCGATACCTATTCCGGTAACCTCTTTATTTTGTCCGGTTTTGGCAGTTATAACCGGTGTGGTGAATCATACACAGGCATTTGCTGCTTTTGCCCATCCCATGATTTTCCTGTTCCTGGGTGGATTTGTCCTGGCGAAGGCAATGATGATTCATGGCCTTGACAAGAGATTTTCCTATTGGATGCTTTCCATGTCCTGGGTAGGAGCCAATCCACGAAGAATCTTTTTGGCTGTGGGGCTGGCAACGGCACTTTGCTCCGGCTGGGTCAGCAACACTGCTACCGCTGCCATGATGCTGCCTATCAGTATGGGATTGCTGGTAGCCATAAAGGATATGATGGCTGCCAATGGTCAGAATATTGACTTATCAGATTATAAATATGCTACCGGTATAATGCTTATGACAGCATATGCCGCTTCCATAGGAGGCGTTCTTACTCCTATCGGTACGCCACCTAACTTGATAGTATTGGGTTTTTTGGATCAAATGGCTGATATCCATATTTCCTTTTTTCAGTGGATGATATGGGGGTCCATCACCATGGTTGCATATTTTGTCATCACTTATTTCGTGTTGATGAAGCTGTTTCCGGCTGAGGTGGATAGAATTGATGGGGCAGAGGAATTTATTGCTCAGCGTATAAGTGAGCTGGGAGAATGGACCAGAGCCCAGAAAAATACCCTCATATGCTTTATTGTCGCTGTGGTATTATGGGTAACTCCGGGAATATTGAGTATAACCCTGGGGACTACATCCCCTGAGCTTCGCATGTATAACCGGCTGGTTCCTGAGGCTATAGCTGCCATGGCCGGGGCACTGCTGTTGTTCCTGTTGCCTGTTGATTTCAAGGAGCGCAAATTTACTATTAGTTGGAAGGACGCAAAGGATGGTATTGAATGGGGGACACTGCTTTTGTTTGGTGGTGGTCTGACCATGGGTTCGTTGATGTTCAAGACCGGTTTGTCGGCCTGGATTGGGGAATTGATTGTAGAGGCCATGGGTGATGCGGTTTCCCAGGTTGTAATAGTCGCCGTATTCTCTACCTTCTCATTAATGTTATCAGAGCTGACATCCAATACGGCAGCAACAAATATGATTGCTCCTTTGGCTATTACAGTTGCTGTGTCTGCAGGAGTAAGTCCTATTCCGGTAGCTGTTGGTATCGCCTTGGCCTGCTCTTTGGGGTTCATGCTTCCGGTATCAACTCCGCCAAATGCTATTGTATATGCCACCGGTTATATACCGATTACAACCATGCTTCGTACCGGTATTATATTGGATATAATTGGTATGCTGCTGGTGACCATACCATTATCAATATACTTTGTTTCATGGGTTTTGGGCCTGTAAGGTATCGTGCTGTTATGTGCTGAAGGGCATGTGTTTAGTATACCAGCTGTTGGGGGCAGGATGTATGCTTCTGACAGCTGGTTATTTATTTTTCAGGGGCAACCTTTACTGTTTTTTTTCATATTATTATGGTATAGTATGTTTGAAAAGGGTTAGATGAATACAGGAGGTGTTACTATGGTAAGTGAAGAAACTATGATGTTCCGGTTTGGTGCAGATGAGAATAAGGCAGAAAATATAATTAAGAGCACCTGCTCTTCCATGGAAAAGAAAGGCTATAATCCAATCAATCAGCTGGTAGGATATCTTTTGTCAGGTGATCCTACCTATGTGACCAGCTTTGAGGATGCCAGGAAAAAAATCCGTACCCTGGAAAGGGATGAGATCCTGGAGGAGCTGATCAGATCTTATTTGGAGAAAAAATAATGGAAAGAGCTTTAGCCCTTGATGTAGGCGACCGTACCATTGGAATTGCTGTCAGCGATTTATTGGGCATGACTGCCCAAGGTGTGGAGACCATTCGCAGAACATCCATGGAGAATGATTTAAAAAGACTGCAGCAGCTTATGGAGGAATATGAAACCGGTAAGCTTGTGGTGGGATATCCCCGTAATATGAACGGTTCCGAAGGGCCTCGTTGTGAATTTGTCAGGGGATTCTGTGACGAAATCAAAAAGGCTATTCCTCAGGCAGAGATAGTATTATGGGATGAGCGCCTTTCAACTGTGGCAGCATCCCGTTCACTTATTGAAGCGGATGTTAGCAGAAAAAAACGCAAAAAAGTCATTGATAAGATGGCAGCTGTTTTCATATTGCAGGGGTGGTTGGACAGTAATAGTTGACATTGGAACAGCTATAGGGTAAAATCCCCTTGGTTGTAATTTACTGATGGCCTGCGGGTCATGTGCCTAAAAAAGGAGAATAATATGGCAGATAATAAGTTTATTTCTGAAGATGATGACTTGGGTGATATTATAGTGACCTTTCAGGATAATGAAGGTAATGAGCATTATTTTTATGAGGAGATGCGTATTCCACTGAATGGTGATGAATATGCGCTTCTGGTAGGACTTAATGTGGAAGAGGACGAAGATTTTGACGAAGAGGAAAATGTAACAATAGCCAAGGTCATCACGGCTGATGATGGTGAAGACGAATATATTGTTGATTTTTCTGAGGAAGAATTTGATGCAGTTGTGGCAGAATACAACAGAATCTGCGATGAGGCTGAGGCTGAACAATAATTGTATCATTCGGGAACGGCGTTTTTGCGCCGTTCTTTTTATGTTTATAACGCCATTGTTCAAATTTTTCTTTAAAAAAAGAAAAATCTTCCAATTAGCGTTTCCCCTAAAGTGACCAACTTCGTGTCGCAACGAGGTGGGAGATATGCTCACCACCTGTTAAAGATTGTCCCCCCACCTATAGAGGAAGGGGACATCTTACACCGAGTGATAACCTTTTGTTATTTATTATTGTCTGTGCTATTATAGTAATGCCTGTGAATTTGAATATAGTGCTGAGGTGAATGCTGTGGATTTTAATAATTTAAAGGATTCATTAAAAAAATTTTTAACAGAGTCTATTTCTTATGATGCCGGAGCAAGTGAGGAAGATATAAAAAAAATAAAAAGAAATATTATATTGGTGCTGACTGGTACCATTCTTGTTTTTTTACTGATTTTCGGGATTATATTTTTCAGTTGTCGGGTCGGTAAACCTGTTGATGTTGGCCGCGGTGACAATGTGGTATATGTTCATGTGTCCAAAGGTATGAGCTCAGGTGATATCAGCAAGGAACTGGTCAAAAAAGGTGTTATAACATCACCAACAAAATTTTGGTTTGTGACCAAGCTGAATGGAGCTGACTCGAAATTTAAGATTGGTACCTTTGCCCTCACCCAAAATATGGATGTTACTGAAGCTTTGTCTGTGCTTATAAATGGTCAGACTGTGGCTGTGAGAGTGACTATTCCTGAAGGCTATGGGGTAAGGGATATCGCCAAACGCCTGGATGAATATGGCGTGTGCTCCGAAAAGGAATTTTTGGAGGCAGCCAGGGACTATGCTCCTTATGACTATATAGAGGCCCACAGTGGTACATTTTACAGAGTGGAGGGCTTTTTGTTTCCTGATACCTATGATTTTGCCAATGATGCAACGGCCAAGGATGTAATGAAGCGGATGGTGGATGAGTTCGACAACAAGCTTACTCCACAAATGAGGAAGGATGCTGCTGCCAGAAATATATCCATATACGAACTGGTAAATATGGCGTCTATTATAGAAAAAGAAGCCTGTATTGAGGATGATCTGCCGATTGTTTCCCAGGTGTTGTGGAAGCGTCTCAAGGTAAAAATGCCGTTGCAGAGTGATGCAACCCTGCAGTATGTGATGCCGGAAATTAAGGAGGATGTATCCATTGCAGATACAAAAATAGATTCACCGTATAATTCATACCAGAATTATGGCCTTCCACCTGGGCCGGTTGCCAGCCCCGGGCTAAAGGCCCTCAAGGCGGCACTGTATCCTGCCAATACGGATTATCTGTATTTTGTAGCAGACAGAAAGGGCAATAACTACTTCAGCAATTCTTATGATGAGCATATGATAAAGGTAAATGAGGTTCGCTAATGGAAAAGCTGGAGGATTTGATTGCCGAAATGGAAAAGTATGGCCGTGAAAACCGCGTTCCCATCATTAATGAAAAGGGGATGCCGGTGCTGTTGGAGACAGTGCGGCGCAAAAAGCCCCATCGTGTACTGGAAATCGGTACGGCTATAGGGTATTCCACCCTGCTTATAGCAGATGCTGCGGCAGATGATGTACAAATTGATACATTGGAGCTTTCCGATGAACGCGCTGAGACTGCCAGGAAATACATAGACAGGTCTCGGTACAGCAGGAATATAACAATTCATGTCGGTGATGCCGGGGAAAGTCTTCTGAGGCTAAAGGGCAAATATGATTTTGTATTTATTGATGCAGCCAAGGGGCAGTATCCCGATTATTTCAGAAAGGTATATAACCTTTTGACAGACGATGCATTGGTCCTTGCGGACAATGTACTGTTCCGTGGTTATGTTTTGGGGAAGGTGGAATGTCCCCGTCGGTTCAGGACTATCGTCAAAAGGCTAAGGGAATATATTTCCTTAGTGACTGATAATGATGAATTTCAAACAGTAATCCGTGAAGATGGTGACGGGCTGGCTATCAGCCAACGCTTATCAGGGGAGAATAAATAATGATAAAACCTGAATTATTGGCACCTGCCGGTAATATGGAAAAATTAAAAATGGCATTGATATATGGAGCCGATGCAGTTTATTTGGGAGGAAAAGCCTTTGGGCTCAGGGCCTATGGCGGAAACTTTTCCAATGATGAACTGAAGGAGGCCCTGGACTTTGCTCACAGTATGGGGAAAAAGGTTTATGTTACGGTGAACATATATCCGCATAACAGTGATATGGAAAAGTTGCCGGAGTATTTGACATACCTGAACGATATTAAGGTCGATGCACTGCTGATTGCTGATTTGGGAGTTTTTACCCTGGCAAGGAAATATGCACCTGATGTAGAGCTTCACATCAGTACACAGGCCAACAATACCAATTGGGTTTCAGTTAATACCTGGGCAGACATGGGTGCCGCCAGGGTTGTTTTGGCCAGGGAGCTCTCATTGGAGGAAATTAAAGCAATCAGGGAAAAATCTGAGGTCGAATTGGAGATGTTTGTGCATGGGGCAATGTGTATATCCTATTCCGGCCGTTGCCTGATGAGTAATTACATGACCGGCCGGGATTCCAACAGGGGAAGCTGTGCCCAGCCGTGTCGTTGGAAGTATTCCCTGATGGAGGAAAAAAGGCCAGGTCAGTTTTTCCCTGTAGAAGAGGATGACCGGGGGACTTATATCTTTAATTCAAAGGATATGTGCCTGCTGCCATATCTTGATGATGTAATAGCCAGTGGGGTGAACAGCCTGAAGATAGAGGGCCGAATGAAAAGCGTTCATTATGTGGCCAGTGTTGTCAAGGCATATCGTCAGGCCATAGATTCCTATTTCGAGTCGCCGGAGGACTTTACGGTGAAGGATGAATGGCGGGAAGAACTGGAAAAAGTATCCCATCGGGCTTATACCACAGGTTTTTATTACAACAGGCCAACGGAAAAGGACCAGATATATGGCAACAGTTCCTATGAGCAGACATCTGATTTTGTTGGACTGGTTCTGGATTATGATGAGGATACCGGATATGCCATGGTGGAACAAAGAAACAATATGAAAAAAGGTCAGGAAATAGAAATATTTCAGCCTGAGCTTCCGGGTTTCAGGATGGTTCTGCAGGAAATGTACAATGATGAAGGGGAGGCAATAGACGTAGCCCCTCATCCGCAACAGATTGTGCGGATGAAAATGTCACAGCCGGTTGAAAAGTATGCTATTTTGCGCAGAGATATATGATTTGAGGTGTATATGATGAGTAAGGTACTGGTATTGCATGGTCCTAATTTAAATTTATTAGGGACAAGGGAACCGGAGATATATGGTCATGAGACATTGGCTGATATCAATAAGGAGCTGGAAAAACAGGCTGCCCAGGCAGGTGTTGATACCGAGTTTATGCAGTCTAATCACGAGGGAGACCTGGTGGATGCCATTCAGCAGGCAGCTTCCAGGGGAGCTGATTTTATCATATTGAATGCCGGAGCGTATACGCATTACAGCATTGCCATAAGAGATGCCATTGCTGCCATCACTGTACCGGTAATAGAGGTTCATTTATCCAATGTTCATACCCGTGAAGAATTCAGGCATAAATCAGTCATAGCACCTGTGGTTATGGGACAAATTCTTGGCTTTGGTTCAGACAGCTATTTTGCTGCAATGTCAGTTGCCATAAGAAAAATCAGCGCCAGGGATTAAAGGATGTGTCGAGGATGATTGAAGAAAGAATAAACGCCCTGCGGGCTTATATCAGAGAACAGAATGTTGACGGAATGATTATCAGCAAGCTGGAAAATATCATTTATTTTAGTGGGTTTACCGGAGATGACAGCCTGCTGGTGATAACAATGGATGAGGCCATAATTGTTACTGATTTCCGTTACATTGAGCAGGCAGGGAGTGAAGCTCCTGATTTCAGTGTGGTCAGGCAGGAAAAAGGGCTGTTGGGCAAAACGGCTGAGCTGCTGAAAAAGCTGGGAATCAAGGTTGTGGGATTTGAAGGGGATTCATTGGTTTTTGACTGGTACAGCAAAATTAAGGAGGGGACCGGTGAGGAACTGGAATTTAAGTCCCTTCAATTAAATACGCTTAGACAGGTGAAGGACCGCGAGGAAATTGCCTGTCTGGAAAAAGCCGTTGAAATCAGTGATAAGGCCTTTGATGTCATATTGAAATATATTCGCCCCGGAATGAGTGAGAATGAAGTGGCTGTTAAGCTTGAAAGCACCATGCGGGAGCTGGGATCCATGAGACCGGCTTTTGCTACCATAGTGGCATCCGGAGTAAGGGGAAGTCTTCCTCACGGAACTCCCACGGAAAAGTTGATTAATCCTGGTGAATTTGTTACAATGGACTATGGTGCTGTGTATAAGGGGTATCATTCTGATATAACCCGTACCATATGTGTCGGAAAAGCCGATGAGAAGCAACGGGATGTATATGATGCCGTGCTTCAGGCCCAGCTGCTGGGAGTGTCACTGGTAAAGCCGGGGGCTTCCGGAAAAGCTGTAGATGGCAGTGTCAGAAAATACCTTAATGAACGGGGTTATGCAGAATTTTTTGGACACGGTCTGGGTCACGGCGTTGGTCTGGAAATCCATGAGGGTCCGACCCTTTCTCCCCGCAGCCAGTGTGAGGCGCTTGTGGAGAATATGCTGGTAACCGTCGAACCCGGTGTATATATACCGGATTGGGGCGGTGTGAGAATAGAGGATACAGTGCTGGTTACAGGCACAGGCAGAAAGGCATTGACTTCCTGTACCAAGGAGCTTATAGAGCTTCCTGTGTAATGCCTGTATATTAATTAAAAAGTATCAACTAAAAATTGGAGGGTTTTTTAATGATTTCAAGTACAGATTTTCGTACCGGTTTGACTATCGAAATTGACAATGGTGTATGGCAGGTTGTTGAGTTCCAGCATGTTAAGCCAGGTAAGGGTGCTGCTTTTGTCCGTACTAAGATTAAAAATATTGAAACTGGTGCTGTAGTAGAGCGTACCTTCAATCCTAACGAAAAGATGCCTCAGGCCCGTCTGGACACTGCCCGTATGGCATTTTTGTACGAGGCTGATGGTATGTATACCTTTATGGATAATGAAACCTATGAGCAGACAGAGCTTAACAAGGAACAGCTTGGTGATGCCCTTAATTATCTTCAGGAGAATATGGAGGTTGCAATTCAGTCCTTCAAGGGCCGTATTATTGGTGTTACCCTTCCTAATTCCGTAGAGCTTAAGGTAACCGAGTGTGAGCCAAGTGTTAAAGGCAATACCGCAACTGGTGCTACCAAGATGGCAACTCTCGAAACCGGCTATTCTGTTCGTGTACCTCTCTTCATTAACGAAGGTGATGTACTGCGTATCGATACCAGAACCGGTGCTTATATTGAGCGTGCTTAATCATATAAATGTATAATTTAAACCCACTGCATTGCGACAGTGGGTTTTTGTTTTGGGCACGATATGTGGGGATGTCAATGTTTATCTGTTGGATTTTCCCCATGTTGTCATGAGGGGATAAAATGTATAAAAAATATGCATATTATACATCATTTCTTGAATAACAATTAGGTGTTTGGTATAATTGTATGGAGATAATCTTATATACAAATATTGAATAGGGGGGAATTTTTATGGCAGAAGATTTGATTAAGATTGATGATGGTATGGGCTCTGTTCGTATTGCAGATGAGGTTGTAAGTATGATTGCCGGTATTGCTGCTACCGAAATTGAAGGCATAGCAGGTATGAGTGGCGATCTTGTTGGTGGTATTGCTGAGCTTTTGGGGAGAAAGAATCTGTCCAAGGGCGTTAAGGTAGAGGTCGGGGAAACCGAAGCCAGAGTAGATTTATACATTGTTATTAAATATGGTGAGAGAATTCCTGATGTGGCAATTGCCGTTCAGGAAAATGTTAAAAAACAGATTGAAGATCTGACCGGTCTTAATGTTGTGGAAGTTAATGTCCATGTACAGGGGATTGATTTTGGCGATGATGACAGGAAAGACGATGAACGAAAAATCCGCTAGGGGGCTGTATAATGGGGATAATCAATAGAGTCCTGCTGTTTTTTTATTCGCTGTTTTTTGGCATCTTTTGCCTGGGTGTTGTCCTGCTGGTATTTAATATAGTGCCTGAAAGGGTATTGCTCAATGAATATCAGTATGCTGTAGCTCAATGGCAGACAGGTGCTGTGGCAGGTGTTGTGTTCCTGATCAGCATTCACCTGTTTTTCTGTTCGTTTTCCGGAAAGGGCAATAAGGATACTTCCAGTGGAGATATAATTCTGGTCCATGGAAATGCCGGTGAGGTCAATGTTTCCCTTAATGCTGTCAAGATGATGATTGAACGGATTTCAACCGGTGTACGGGGAGTGCGTGATGTAAAGGTTAAATCCGTGTTACGGCATGATAAGGAAAAGGGCGATTACCTGATGCTGGACATTAAGATTAATGTGGGTCAGGAACGCAGTATCGCGGCTATATCAGATGATATCCGCACACAGGCCGGAAAATATCTTTCTGAAATTGCGTGTATCAATAATTATGAGGTGGCTGTTTCTGTGGCGGAAATCGTCAGTGGCGTTGTTGTCAAGAAAAAACGGCTTAAGTGATTGGTGGTGTCCTGATGGATAATGATAAGACATTGAAGAAGGCCCTGGCTGATGGCTTGCGCAGACAGTGCGAAAAAAGACCCGGAACCCTGTTGGGAATAATGTGTGGAGTCATAATTGCCGTAGGGATTCTTCTTGTTGGTTTTTGGAGTGTATTTTTTATAGCAGTGTGTGCCGCTGTAGGCTGTTTTATCGGGAAAAATATTGATAAGGGTGGAAGCCTCATTGATAATATCAGGGATTCCATTCCCAGCAACCTGCATCGTTGGCATTAATTTTATTTTTGAATGAAATGTCCCCTGCCTATTTTGGCAGGGAGACTGGTTTTTAGTGGAAAATTATTTTGTTGAGAAACGAGGAAATATATTATGAGTCGTAGACAGGCCCGTGAGGTAGCATTACAGACATTGTTCCAGCTGGATATGAATCCGGCAGAGAATGGAGCTGTTGTGGCAGATGCAAGACAGGCAGCCATGGATGTGGCAATGGCTACAATGGATGATGGTGAGAAACTGGGCCGAAAGGATATGGCTTTCCTCAGTGAACTGGTAAATGGTACTGAGGATAACCGTAAAGAGATAGATGAACTGATTTCAGGGGCTTCCAAGGATTGGAAGCTGCACCGTATGGCAGGGGTGGATAGAAATATAACCCGTATGGCTGTATATGAACTGAAATTTGCTGATGAAAAGCTGACTCCCAATATTGTAATCAACGAAGCTGTTGAGTTAGCCAAAAAATATGGCAGTGATGATTCCAGCCGTTTTGTGAATGGTATTTTAGGAGCAATAACGCGGTTATAACCCGGTGTAAGATTTCCCCTTACTCTTTAGGCGGGGAAATCAACCTAAAATTTTGGGTCGCATTAATGCGACCCGTTTCTTGCGTTTTTGACGGGTGATTAAATGTCTGCTGTTAAAAGTGTTACCGAGGTAACTAAATATATAGCCGGGATACTGAAAAATGATTCCCTGCTTCGAAATATAACTGTTCGGGGACAAATTTCCAATTTCAAGAGATATTCTTCAGGTCATTGCTATTTTGACCTGAAGGACAAGGATTCAATTCTGAAGTGTGTCATTTGGCGAAGTAATGCTGACAGAATGAAATTTCAGCCGGAAAATGACATGCAGGTGCTGGCAACCGGCAGCATAGAGGTTTATGAGCGTGATGGTAAATATCAGTTTTATGTAAACCGCATGCAGCCTGACGGTATCGGCGAGCTGGCAATTGCTTTTGAGCAGCTGAAGGAAAGGCTGGAGAAGGAAGGCCTTTTTGATCCTTTATTGAAAAAGGCGTTGCCCCGGTTTCCAAAGGTTATTGGAGTTGTTACTTCTCCCACGGGAGCAGTGCTGAGGGATATTCATAAGGTGTCAAAACGGCGCATGCCTTCCGTTCGCCTGGTACTGTATCCGGTACAGGTCCAGGGGGCTGGAGCTGCAGAACAGATTGCTGCGGGGATTGATTTCTTCAATAAACAATATCCTGTTGATGTTATGATTGTCGGCAGGGGCGGTGGCTCAATGGAGGATTTATGGTCCTTCAATGAAGAGGTCGTTGTACGGTCAATTTTTTCTTCGGAAATTCCTGTTATTTCAGCAGTAGGGCATGAAACTGATTTTACTTTGGCTGATTTTGCAGCTGACCAAAGAGCTGCTACACCTTCCCAGGCTGCAGAACTGGCTGTTGCCGACATTAACGATGTGGCAAATTTTATCAATTCCAGACAACAGCGAATCCTGCTGGCTGCAGCATCAGTAATTCGTGCACAGAGACAGAAGGTTGAGGCTTTGCTAAGGAGCTCAGTCCTGGCCCACCCAATAAAGATGCTGGAGCCGGGGAATACACGCCTGGAAGGGTTGAGGCAAAGGCTTGAGAAGGCTATTAGACAGGTCATCAAGGATAAAAAACAGCAGCTTGGTCATGATATTGAAAAATTAGAGCTTATCAATCCAATCGGTGTTTTAAAAAGGGGTTATGGAATAGTTCATGACTGTGACGGTGGGATTGTAAACAATATAGAAAATATAAATGCCGGTGATAATATTTCTGTAAAGCTGAAGGATGGCGAATTTGATGCCAAGGTTCAATCAGTGAGAAAAATCAAAACCTGAGGTCTTCAGGATAGTGTTTATGGTTGTTATTAAATTATGGTGTAAGGGAGGTATAATCCTGTGCCAAGAAAAAAAGAACTGTCCTTTGAGGAAAATTTGGCTGCCTTGGAGAAAATTGTTGAAAAACTGGAAAGTGGCCAGGCAACCTTGAGTGAGGTCCTGGAAAACTATACTTCAGGCATGGAGCTGTCAAAAAAATGCCTGGATGAGCTACAGGCAGTAGAAGATCAAATGGATACTATACTCCGTGAAAATAATGGTAAGGTATTGGAAGAACCTCTGGTGCTTGAGGGAGGAAATTGATAAGTGGATAAAACGCAATGGAATGAACGAATAAAATTGATTGAAAAAACTCTCGTATCAGAGCTTCAAATGGAAAATGCCCTGGATGACAGACTGTGTGAATCCATGCAATACAGCCTGATGGCAGGCGGTAAAAGGCTGAGACCTATTCTGGTAATGGCTGCTGCTGATGCAGTTGGTGCAGTGGGAACGGATTTCATACATATAGCCTGCGCCCTGGAAATGATACATACATACTCATTGATTCATGATGATTTGCCTGCTATGGACAATGATGATTATCGTCGTGGTAAGCTCACCAACCATAAGGTGTATGGTGATGGAATGGCTATTTTGGCTGGGGATGCCTTGTTGACCCAGGCTTTTGAGGTAATACTGCGACAGGAAAATGTGGATCAGGCTACCCTGCTTCGTGTTGTCCGTGAAATCGCTGTTGGTGCCGGTCCCAATGGAATGGTCGGCGGGCAGGCCATTGATTTGGAATCAGAAGGCAAACAGCAGGCCATGGACTTAAAAGATCTTCAGCGCATGCACGGGGCGAAAACCGGTGCGCTTTTCAAGGCTGCTATTCGGAGTGGTGCAATAGTGGCAGGAGCATCAGAAGAGGAATTGGCTGCCTTGACTAAATATGCTGACTGCTTTGGCCTGGCGTTTCAGATTACTGACGATATCCTGGATGTCATTGGTGATGAAAAGATTATTGGCAAGCCTGTGGGCAGTGACCAACGCAATGATAAATCTACCTATGTTAGCCTTACTTCCTTGGAAAGTGCACAGAAATTGGCTTCTGATACAGTAGCCGAAGCTATAGCTTCCCTGGAGATGTTTGGTGATAAGGCTGCTTTTTTAAGGGAGCTTGTAGAATATCTGTTGAATCGTAATAAATAATACAAAGGGGCTCCGTGATGCGTCATAATGTTTTGGATAAAATAAATAATGCTGCTGATGTGGCATATTTGAAAATAGACGAATTGAATAGGCTGGCCGGAGAAATACGGGATAAAATTATCGACACCTGTGCGGCTAATGGCGGTCATTTGGCACCAAGTCTTGGAACCGTTGATCTCACATTGGCCCTGTACAGTGTTTTTAATCCTGAGCATGACAAAATTGTGTGGGATGTTGGTCATCAGGCCTATACCCATAAAATTCTTACCGGTCGAAAAAATCGTTTTCACACGCTGCGTACCAAGGGCGGAATTACCGGCTTTCCTAAAATGTCGGAGTCCGGGTGTGATGCTTTTGGCGTAGGACATGCCAGCACGTCGATTTCTGCTGCAGTGGGCATGGCTATTGAGCGTGATATCTGCAAGAATGACTACAATGTCATCAGTGTTATAGGTGATGGCGCCTTTACCGGCGGTGAAGCCTTTGAAGGGTTGAACTATGCCGGAAATATTGGTAAAAACATTATTGTTATCTTAAATGATAATGAGATGTCCATAGATAAAAATGTTGGTGCCATGGCAGAATATTTGGCCCGAATCCGTATAGATCCGCAGTATAACAAGGTGAAAAAGGATTTGCAGGAGTTTTTGCAGGGAATTCCTTATATTGGTGAAACCGTATGGAAGGCCGGAGGTTCCCTGAAGGATGGTGTGTATGCTGCACTTACACCGGGGAGTCTCTTTGAGTTTTTAGGCTATACCTATGTAGGTCCGCTGGATGGTCATAATATTCAGTTTATGAAGGATGTTTTCCAGAAGGCAAAAGGACTTGAGGGCCCGGTTCTTATTCATGTCAGGACCACCAAGGGCAAGGGCTATGCCTTTGCTGAAAATGAGCCTGACAAATTTCACGGGGTAGGTAAATTCGATCGTCAGACAGGTACATTGATTAAAAAGAAGGATGCACCTCCTTCTTATACTGAGGTGTTCAGTAATGCTTTAATAGAGCTGGCTGGCAAAAATAATCGCATTACTGCCATTACAGCTGCAATGCCTTCAGGAACCGGACTGAAAAAGTTTTCCAGTGTATTTCCTGACCGCTTTTTTGATGTTGGTATTGCAGAAGAGCATGCCATGACCATGGCAGCTGCCATGGCTGCAACAGGTGGCAGACCTGTTCTGGCCCTTTATTCTACTTTTGCTCAAAGGGCGTATGATCAGCTGGTTCATGATGTTTGCCTGCAAAAGCTGCCGGTGGTTATATGTCTGGACAGAGGTGGACTGGTTGGCGCAGATGGGCCTACCCATCATGGTGCCTTTGATTATTCATATATGCGTCATATACCTAATTTGGTGGTTATGGCACCTAAGGACGAAAACGAGCTGCGCAATATGCTTTATACGGCAATTAATTACGATGGGCCTATTGCAGTTAGATACCCTCGTGGTTCAGCTACCGGAGTTCCTGTAAAGGATGGTTTCGAAAAGCTGGAAATCGGCAAGGGTGAAATAATCAGCCGGGAGGGTAAAGGTATAGTGCTTTTTGCTGTCGGCAGTATGGTGAAGCATTCTGTAAAGGCTGCTGAACTTCTGAAGGAAAAGGGGATATTGGCCACTGTGGTCAATATGCGTTTTGTAAAGCCTTTGGATACTGCATTGATTGATGAAATGGCCAAGGATGCAAAGCTGTTTGTAACCCTGGAGGAAAATGCCCTTGCCGGGGGATTTGGCTCGGCTGTGTTGGAATATCTTGCTGATTCCGGGAAGAATAATATTGATATGCTGCGCTTTGGCATCCCGGATAAGTTTATTGAACAGGGCTCTTGCCCTGAGCTATTGGAATTGTGTGGACTTTTGCCATATCAGATAGCAGAGGGAATTGAAAAGAAATACGGTGAAATTTAATCATGTCGGACAGTAATACTGAAAAAGTAAAAAAAGAGCGTTTGGATATATTGCTGGTTAACAGAAACCTTGTTCAAAGCCGGGCAAGGGCAAAGACCACTATTATGGCCGGGCTTGTTATTGTTGATGGAAATAAAATTGACAAGGCAGGTACAATGGTCAAGGAAAACGCAGATATAAGGGTGCTGGGGAATAAAATTCCATATGTAAGCCGTGGAGGACTGAAGCTGGAAAAGGCTATCAAGGAGTTTCAGGTGAAGCTGGAGGGAAAGGTAACAGCCGATATAGGTGCTTCCACTGGCGGCTTTACGGACTGTATGCTGCAAAATGGAGCTGTCAAGGTTTTTGCCATTGATGTTGGATATGGCCAATTGGACTGGAGCCTGCGTACAGATGACAGGGTCATCAATATGGAGCGTACCAATGTAAGGAATGTCACTCCGGAAGACATAGGTGAGCCAATTGATCTGGCTTCTATTGATGTTGCCTTTATATCCCTGGAAAAGGTTTTGCCTGCGGTAAAGGCCATGCTTTCGCCTGGGGGAGAGATTGTGGCACTGATAAAACCACAATTTGAAGCCGGAAGGGAGAAGGTTGGCAAAAAGGGTGTTGTCAGGGATCCAAAGGTACATCTTGAGGTAATTGACAAGGTGGTTGCCCTGGCCAGGGAAATGAATTTTGTTACAAGGGAACTGACCTTTTCACCTGTAAAGGGCCCGGAAGGTAACATTGAATATCTTATATGGCTTACAAAGGATGTATCAGCTGCTGATAATGTAACTGATGAAATAATAAAGCAAACTGTAGAAATTGCCCACAATACCCTTGATAAATCATAAGAGGTCAAAGCTGTTTAATTCCTCTGTAGTCTGGGGTTAGCCGAGTCATAACGAGGTGTTATATGAAGACTATTGCTGTTTATCCCAATATCAATAAAGCTGAATCAGCTGATGTGATGAAAAGAATACATCAGTATTTTTCTGATAAGGATGTTCGGATTGTAATGACCAGGGATACAGCTGACATGTATGGCTGTTCCGAATATGGCGTGGATAATATCAATGGAGAGCCTGTAGATTTGGGCCTTAGCATAGGTGGTGACGGAACTCTTCTGGGCGTTTGCCGCAAGCTTTACAATAACCTTATTCCGGCCTGTGGCATCAATATTGGCCGGGTGGGATTTCTGGCAGATATCGAGCTTTCAGAGCTGGAACCACGGCTGGATAATCTCCTTAATGGCGAATATCAGATAGTTGAACGTACCGTTATTTCCGGATCGGTAGCCAGCAAGGGAAACAGGCGGTTCCTTGGACATGCCATTAATGATGTTGTAATCGGCAAGGGCGGTCTTTCCAGAATGCTTTATCTTGGATTAAGAATAAATGATAACTACATCAATGACTATAAGGCTGACGGTATTATCGTATCAACTGCTACTGGTTCCACTGCATATTCACTTTCAGCAGGTGGACCAATTGTTAATCCCGGGGTACAGGCGTTGCTTATAACACCAATATGTCCCCATACCCTGGATGCCAGACCGATGATAATTCCCGATGATGATGAGGTGCAGATTTATATTGCAGCCCTTCATCAGGACATTCAGATTACCTTTGATGGGCAGGAAAGCTATCAGGTATTGCCTGGGGATGTGGTTCATATACGAAAGGGTAAAAATCCAGCCAGAATTATTAAATTTGGCGATAAGAATTACTATCATACATTAAAGAACAAGTTATGGGGGAATAACAATGCAAACTTCTTCTAATATGCTGACCATTGCACAGGGGGCTTGGCTGCATGCCTTGAAAACTGCCAGGGTTATTGTTGATGCAACCTCCGGTGCAGGAAAGGATACCCTGTTTTTAGCACAAAACAAACAGGACGACGCGCACATCTATGCTTTTGATGTTCAGCCCACAGCCATGCTGCAGACCAAAAATACCACCAGGGAATTCAGCGGTGATATTACATATATTCTTGACAGTCATGAGAATATCGGACAGACCGTGGAGTCGAAGCTTGATTTAGTTGTATTTAATCTTGGTTATCTTCCAGGGGGGGATCATTCCATTACAACAGTACCTGAGGTAACTGTTAAGGCTGTTGAGTCAGTATTAAAGAATCTTGCCGTTAACGGACTTCTTTCCATAATGGTTTATCCGGGACATCCTTCCGGCAAGGAAGAGGGTGTTCACCTCATGATCTTGTTGGAGGAGCTGCCTAAGGAGGATTACTCCGTGGTGAAATGCCAATTAACAAATCATGATGAAACAGCCCCATATCTTTATTTGGTTGAAAAAGTGAGGTAATACATATGAAAGCCCATAGACAATCAAAAATCCGGCAGATTATTGAAAATCAAGTCATAGAAACCCAGGAGGATCTGGCTGCGGCTCTTAGAGCAAGGGATATTGAGGTTACGCAGGCTACTGTTTCCCGTGATATCAAGGATATGCAGTTGGTGAAGATTCCATATGGCAGTGGAAAGTATCGGTATGCATATCCTATTGATTCTCAGACACTGCATTCAGAGGACAGGATGCAGCGTTTATTCAAGGATATGGTCAAGAAGATAGATTATACTGAAAATATTGTAGTCATTAAAACAATGCCGGGGGCAGCAAATTCTGTATGTATTGCCCTTGACAATGCCCGCTGGCCTGAAATAATCGGAACAGTTGCCGGTGATGATACCATTATAGTAGTTATCAAGCATTCCGGCATGTCTGAAGAAATTGCCCTTAAGCTGGAAGCATTGAGTATGGGTATCAAATGATTTGTTTGCTTGGTGCTTAGGAGATATCAACAATGCTCAATACGCTTACAATATGGAATTTTGCTCTTCTGGAGCAGGTTCAGATAGATTTCGATAAGGGATTAAATATTCTTACAGGTGAAACAGGCGCCGGTAAATCAATTTTGATTGATGCCCTGGGAGCCATACTTGGCAACAGACTTTCCACGGAGCTTATCCGTGAGGGAGCAGACTGGCTTCGGGTAGAGGCAATTTTTTCACTTGATGGTCAGCAGAACATAATTGATTATCTGCAGGAAAATGCCATTGATGCTTCTGAAGGTGAACTGATTATAACAAGGCAGATCACCAATAATGGTCGTGGTACAATACTTATTAATGGCTGTCATACTACTGCAGCGGTTTTGAAAAAACTGGGAACAATGCTGGTGGATATTCATGGTCAAAATGAAAATCTGGGTTTGCTTCAGACCAATAACCAGTTTCGACTGGTGGATGGTTCTGATGACAGGATTTCAATTGCCATGAAGGAATACCGGGAGTCCTTTGAGGCACTTCGAGGTCTGCAGGAACAGCTTGCAGCAAAAAAACAGAATTCAGTGGATAATGCCCAAAAGCTTGATATGCTTAAATGGCAAATTCAGGAGATAGAAGCTGCTCAGCTTCAGATTGGTGAAGATGAGGAGCTGGAGCGTGATATCAACAAGCTTTCCAATGCAGAAAGGATTTCCAATCAGATTGGCAGTGCCTGTGAATACCTTTACGGAGGTGGAAACAGTGGTTTGGGAGTTATTGCCGGATTGGAGGAGGTCCTGGAGAATCTTCGGGCTATGTCCCGCTTTGATGAATCCCTGGATAAGGTTTCTGACATAATAAATGAGGCTTATATCCAGATTAAGGAATCCGCTTATGAAGTAAGGGATTATGGTGATGAGCTGGAATTCAATCCACAGCTTTTGGATAAGCTGCAAAGCCGGATGGATACGATAGATAAGCTGCGGAAAAAATATGGGTCTGATATTGGCGAGATTCTGGAATTTGCCCGGAAATCCCAGCAGCAGATTTTTGATATTGAAAATTATGATGAGGATATAGCTTCTCTTGAAAAATCCATAGAGGAATTATCCGATAAAACCCATAGGCTGGCCGAACGGCTTACTTCACTGCGACAGCAGGCCGGTGAAAGGCTGGCTGCAGCCATTGAGGAGCATCTTCACGCCTTGGGAATGCCTAATGCCAGATTGGAAATAGCGGTTACAGATTCCGGTGAGTTATCTTCCCAGGGAGGAGATGATCTTGCTATATTGTTTTCTGCCAATCCAGGTCAGACAACCAAGCCTATTCAAAAGGTTGCTTCCGGTGGAGAGCTTTCAAGAATCGTATTGGCCATTAAGACTGTTACCGCCTTTAGGGATGATTCTCCGGCGAGCATGGTTTTTGATGAAATTGATACCGGAATAGGCGGTAAAACTGCCCAGATGGTAGCTGAAAGAATTGCCATGATAGCTGCCGGAAAGCAGGTGCTATGTATTACTCATCTGCCTCAGATAGCCTGTATGGCAGATGTTCATCTCTATATACGAAAACAGGTATCCCAGGGGCAGACATATACCAGTGTTTCGGCACTCAGTCAGGGTGAACGGGTAAATGAAATAGCCCGTATGGCTTCAGGTGTTGATATATCTGCAGCATCACTGGATAATGCCAGGGAGATGCTGGTGAATGCTGATGTTAAAAAGAAAAATTATACTGTGATGGCCTAAGGTTGTCATGTATTTACCGGGAGGCTTCCAATGTACGAAGATCTTATAGAAACAAAAATTGATAGTGAAAAAATATATGATGGTAATTTACTCCATATCCGTAAGGACAAGGTCCGGCTGCCAAATGGCTCCAATGCTTATCGGGAATGGGTCAAGCATCCCGGGGCGGCTGCAGTATTGCCTTTTACTGATGACGGTAAGGTTATTCTGGTGAGACAGTATCGGTATCCTATCGGTGAGGTTACCCTGGAAATACCGGCTGGTAAGCTGGATGCAGCAGGGGAGGATCCCTTGATGTGTGCCAAAAGGGAGCTTAGTGAGGAGACCGGTTATACAGCCGAAGAATACACATTCCTTTCCAAACTGGCTACCTCTGTGGGATTTTCAGATGAAGTTATATATATTTATGCGGCCAGGGGGCTAAAGGCCGGCAGACAGCATACTGATGATGATGAGTTCATCAATGTTGTTAGGATAACCCTTCAGGAGGCTGTGGAAATGGTACTGGATGGTAGGATAAATGATGGTAAATCGGTCACTGCAATTTTAATGATGGACCGAATAATTAACAAATAATTATTGGAGGAGTTTATGTTTGATTTTAATCTGATGACTTTGGTAGCTGGGTTGCCTGGTTTACTGCTTGCACTTGTTTTGCACGAATATGCCCATGCCCGTGTTGCTGTTGCCATGGGAGATTTTACACCAAGACTTACAGGCCGACTGACCTTAAACCCTATAGCACATATAGATATTATTGGTCTTTTGATGCTTCTTGTTGCCCATTTTGGCTGGGCAAAGCCTGTAATGGTAAATCCAAGAAATTTCAAGGATATGCGTAAAGGTAATATCCTTGTAGCCCTTGCGGGGCCAATGGCCAATTTTGTCACTGCCTTTCTGGCATTATTTGTGATGATGCTTATGCTGAAATTTAATTACAGTATGTCCATTGGTGTTAAAACGGTATTGTCAATGATTGTTCTTTATAATATCAACTTTGGTATTTTCAATCTGATTCCGCTGCCGCCACTGGACGGTTCAAAGATTCTCCTGGAATTTCTGCCGGGAAAATATGCTTATAAACTTCTGGGTTTGGAACGATACAGCTTTATTATTCTAATAGTTATGATGATGACACCTATTCTTGGTGGGATTTTGATTCCACTGTCACGGTTGATTTTGGCCATATTTGAAGGAATATTGTCAGTTATGCTGTGAGTTATATTGTATCTTGTTATGGAAATAGTTGGATTTTGGAGGGATTATATAAATGGAAAAGATTATTTTAACAGGTGACAGACCTACAGGTAGACTGCATATAGGTCATTATGTTGGATCCCTGAAGCGCCGGGTAGAGCTGCAGAATTCCGGTGAATTTGACAAAATATACATCATGATTGCAGATGTTCAGGCATTGACGGATAATTTTGAAAATCCTGAGAAGGTGCGCCAGAATATTCTGGAGGTAGCGCTGGACTATTTATCCGTTGGACTTGATCCTGCCAAGTCAACCTTGTTTATTCAGTCACAGGTTCCCCAGCTTACTGAGCTGACCACCTATTACATGAACCTGGTATCAGTGTCCCGTGTTGAAAGAAATCCTACCGTAAAGGCCGAAATTCAGCAGAAAAATTTTGAAAAGAGTATTCCGGTGGGCTTTTTCACCTATCCTATAAGTCAGGCATCTGATATTACTGCCTTCAAGGCTACACTGGTGCCTGTAGGTGAAGACCAGCTGCCAATGCTGGAACAGACCAAGGAAATAGTTCGTCGTTTCAACATGATTTATGGTGGTGAAGCCTTGGTAGAGCCGGAAATCATGCTTCCGGAAAATGAGACCTGCCGTCGTCTTCCAGGTACTGATGGCAAGGCTAAGATGTCCAAGTCCATCGGAAACTGTATATATCTTTCCGATGATGCTGAGACCGTGCGTCAGAAGGTTATGAACATGTATACGGATCCTACTCATATTAAGGTAAACGATCCTGGTCATCTTGAGGGGAATGCCGTATTTACATATCTTGATGCCTTCAGCAAGCCGGAGCACTTCGCAAAATATCTTCCTGAATACGAAAATCTCGATGCCCTCAAGGAGCACTATACCCGTGGTGGTTTGGGCGATGTTAAAATCAAGAAGTTCCTTAATAGCATCCTTCAGGAGGAGCTTGAACCGATTCGTGCCCGCCGTAAGGAATACGAAAAGGATATAGCCGGAGTTTATGAAATCCTCAAGGCCGGCAGTGCCGAGGCAAGACGGGTAGCAGAAAATACCCTGCAGGATGTGAAGAACGCCATGAAAATAAATTATTTCTCTGATGAGGAGCTCATCAGGACACAGGCTGAAAAGTATAACGAGGCAAAATAGTCCACATCCTCTTTAGATGGGGAAAGAAATAAATAATAGGCGGTGAGCATATTTCCCGCCTCGTTGAAACGCCGATTGGAAGTTTTTTCTTTTCCAAAAGAAAAAATGGAACAACTGCGTTATAAAGGGTAATCCTATGGAACAGTATTCAGTAAGACTTGAAAGTTTTGAAGGCCCAATGGAGCTTTTAATGCATCTTATTGAAAAGAATAAAATTGATATATATGATATACCTATTGCAGAGCTGACAGAGCAGTATATTGAATATTTGGACCAGTTCAGGGAATTTAATCTGGACATAGCCAGCGAATTTCTGGTAATGGCTGCTACATTGCTGCAGATTAAATCCCGAATGATGCTTCCAAAGCCGGTAAAGGTCTCAGAGGATCAGGATGTTGAGGATCCACGACAGGAGCTTATTCAAAGAATACTTGAGTACAGAAGGTACAAGGAAGTCAGCAATGTGCTGGAGGACATGCAGGCAAAACAGGAAAGATATTTTACCAGGCAGCCTATGGAGCTTCCGGTGCATCATTTGCCACCAGATAATTTATCCATGAAGGATTTGCTGCATGCCTTTAACAATGTTCTTGCAATGCACAGGGAGCTGAAGATTCCTGATGCGCTTGTGGAGCCTGAGGAGTATACGGTATCAGAAAAAATGGAGCTTATTCTTTCTTTGTTGAACAGTAATGGAGGCAAGGTCAAATTTGAGGAGGCTTTCAGCTGTGGTAACCGTTCTGAGCTAATTACCACCTTTTTGGCCGTGCTGGAGCTTATTAAGCTGAAAACCATCAAGGTATGGCAGCAGGATAGGTTTTCCGATATTTATATATCTATAAGAGTTGGTGAAAATTAATGTTTATGGGTGATATGACAGGTGCATTGGAGGCTGTGCTTTTTGCCAGCGGTGATCCGGTATCTGGTCAGCAGTTGATGGAAATATTTTCCATTGATGCCGAGAGCCTGAATGAAATGATTGATGAGCTGGCCCGTTCTCTCGATGAGCGGAAAAGTGGACTGATGGTGCAGCAGGTGGCAGGAGGCTGGCAGCTGGTTACCAGACAGGAGCTTTTTTCCTATGTGGAAAAACTGACTCAGACCAAGGATAAGAAGATTTCGGCTGCCGCCATGGAAACATTATCCATAATTGCCTTTAAGCAGCCTATTACCAAACAGGAGATTGAACACATCCGGGGGGTGCACATTGAAAAGGTGCTGTCCAAGCTCATCGAGCTTGAACTGGTCCGTGAACTTGGACGCAAGGATGTATTGGGGCGACCAATTTTATATGGTACTACCGATAACTTCCTGAAATGCTTTGGACTGAATGAGCTTACGGATTTGCCGGATCTTCCGGATATAGAAATGGCTTCGGATGAAATAGAACAGCTAGTCTTGATTGATGAAAATACTCCATCTATATGAATGGTGATAAATACCCTTCTTTTGAATTTACAGGATTCAGAAAGAAGGGTTTTTTAGTAGAAAATATAACTCGGTGTAAGATGTCCCCTTCCTCTATAGGTGGGGGGAGACAAGCTTTAACAGGTGGTGAGCATATCTCCCACCTCGTGCGACGCAAAGCTAGTGCCCTTGGGTAAAACGCTAATTGGAAGATTTTTCTTTTTAAAAGAATAATTTGAACAATGGCGTTATAACGAGCTTAAGATGTCCCTCTCCTCTTTAGGTGGGGGGAATCAACCTATAACAGCTGGTGAGTATATCTCCCAGCTCGTGCGACGCAAAGCTGGTGCCCTTGGGTAAAACGCGAATTGGAACAATAGCGTTATATGTAGTTTCACCATAATGATATAAAATAAAAATGCAATAGAGGATTTCAGTTTTGTGCAGCGAAAAGTATGGGTAATGGAGGTGCAGGTATGATTAAATTTCAATCAATCCGGATAAAGTTGCTGACGATTATCATTTGTTGTACTTTGTTATCTGTAGCTATCGTTGGAGCCATTGCCATATACAATTCCCTAAATGTAACAGCCCAAAGTGCTGAAAGGGAACTGATGGCTACCAGTGAAAGCAATGCCAAGGATATCAATGAAACCATGGCCTGTGTAGAGACAGGAGTCAATTCTCTTTCTGGTGCTGTATTAGGTGAACTGTCCAATCTGGAAAGATTGAAGACTGATAGACGCTATGTGATAGGAAAAGAGGCACAGGCCGGATTTATGGCCCGAAACTGTGCTGACAGCGTAGAAGGGACTATGTCCTACTATGTTAAATTCAATCCTGATATCTCTGCTCCTACAGCAGGGGTACTTGGTGTCCGGGACAAAACCAGCGGACCGTTCAAAGAAATTACACCCACAGATATTACCCTGTATCCGAAAACGGATATCGCCCATGTGGGCTGGTATTATATACCTGTGAATAATCATCGTCCTACCTGGATGAACCCGTATTATAATGCCAATCTTGATGTGTATATGATTTCCTATGTGGTACCGCTGTTTGCCAGTGATGGGACAGAAATAGGTATTGCCGGTATGGATATTGACTTTGGTATTATTCAGGAGAAGATATCAGGAGCAAGGCTTTTTGAAACTGGATTTGCTGTACTCACTGACAGCAATAATAATATTATTGCCAGCAAGGATAATGAGCATCCTGTATCCTTAAAGGAAATAGCTGTTGATCTTGACAGCTTCGTGGGAAGCGGGAACAGTAATTCTGTCCATCGGTTTACCTACAGGGGTGAAAGCTATGTGGCCGGATATCAGGTACTGAAAAATGGTATGAAGTATATTATGCTGGTACCGGAGTCTGAATTGAATTCAAAATCCAGAAACCTGCTTATAATGATATGTCTTGGCATAATCATATCATTGCTGTTATCAGGAGCATATGCCTGGTGGTTCAGCCATCGTATGACCAGGCCTTTGCTGGAAATGGAGTACAAGGCCAATGAGATGGCTAATGGGGATTTGACTGTCAAAATGAATATGCCCCTCAATGATGAGGTGGGGAGAGTAGCTGCTGCCTTTGATGATATGGGCAGACATTTGGATGAATTAGTCCGTCAGATAGCTACAGTTTCCGAGCAGGTAGCTGCCGGCTCCAAAAATATTTCCGACTCAGGAAATCAGCTGGCAGATGGTGCTGCTGCCCAGGCTGCTTCTGTGGAGGAGCTTTCGGCATCTATTGCTGAAATTAACAGCCAGATTGCCATGACGGCAACAAATGCATCTGATGCCAACATACTTACCGGTAACGCCAGAAATATGGCTGAAGCAGGTAATATTAAAATGGATGATATGTTGGTGGCTATAGATGATGTAGGGGAGTCCTCAAAAAATATTTCAAAAATAATCAAGGTCATTGATGAAATTGCCTTCCAAACCAATATACTGGCTTTAAATGCTGCTGTGGAGGCAGCCCGTGCCGGACAGTACGGAAAGGGTTTTGCTGTAGTGGCAGAAGAGGTAAGAAATCTGGCCAGTCGTTGTGCCAAAGCGGCTCAGGAGACTACAGACATAATTGAAGGTTCCATGCAAAAGGTCGATGCAGGCACCAAACTTGCACGGGACACGGCAGATGCCCTGCACGGGATTAAGGAGGAAGTGGATAAGGTAGCCATTTTGGTTCATGATATAGCCCAGGCCTCAGAAAAACAAAGTGCTGCCATAAAGATGCTTAATCAGGGGATAATGCAGGTATCAAATGTGGTGCAGAACAATTCGTCCACAGCTCAGGAAAGTGCCGCTGCCAGTGAGGAATTAAGTGCTCAGGCTGAAATCCTGAAAAATACAATAAATAGATTCAGGTATTAAATTGAAGAATAATATTGCAGGTCGTGGTTATATATTAATAATGGCTGCTTCCCTCAGGGGAAGCAGCCATTGTTTTGCTTAAATCATTTTACGGCCCATCTTAGCTTGGTTGAATGAGCACGACTGTTATTATAGCATTCTTCTTTGCCGGGCCGGATTATTTCAGTGGATATTTCGGTATAGTCGCCGGCACGCTGGAGTGCCTGGAAGGATTTCTTTACTATGCGGTCCTCACCGGAATGGAAGGTCAAAATAGCTACCCGGGCACCCTTATTTAATACATTTGGCAGTTTTTCCATAAATTCATACAGGACTTCATATTCACGGTTTACATCAATTCTCAGTGCTTGGAATACCCTGGCACAGGATTTCTTTATTTCCTGCTGCCAGTCCCTGTCATCGGCAGGCTTTACCCTGTTCATGGCCGCAACTATTTCCTGATAAAGTGCTGTAGTAGTTGCTATCGTTTTTCCCTTATTAATTGAATTATATATTTGCCTGGCAATGGCTTTGGCATATGGCTCGTCTGAGTTTTCCACAAGCATGCCTTCCAGTTCATCCCTTGAAAGCTCTTTTAATCGCTCAGCAGCTGAAATCCCGGATTTTGAATCAAGCCTCAGGTCCAGGGGACCGTCTGTCTTGTAACTGAATCCCCGTTCCGGATTGTCAATCTGCATGGAGGAAACTCCCAAATCAGCAAGCACAAAATCAAACTTTCCAACCTCAGCAGCTAATTTATCTATGTCGCAAAAATTCATTAAGCGGGGAGACCAGATTGTTTCGTCAAAGCCTGCTTTTCTGAGCCTTTCTGTGGTTTTCGTCAGCTCAATACTGTCAACATCACCACTGTAAAGGTGACCTTGTCCCTTCAGGCAACCCAGCATGGCCTGAGTATGCCCACCATAGCCTAATGTTCCGTCAAAGCCCTGTTCACCAGGATTGATGTCCAAAATGTCCAAAATTTCCCTTACCATAATGGGGATATGAGTACCGGCTGGGGTATTGCCCTTAGCAATTACATGTTCAGCTATATCTACGTATTTTTCAGGATTAAGCTCCTTATATTTTTCATTGTAGTTTCTGGGATATTTTCCACTGTAATGTATCCGTCTTTTATGGGGAATTTGCTGGTTGTTTTCCATTTCATTTTGCTCCAAATACTTTATTTTCTTTTTTATCATACTTTTTTTTATTATAATATAAATATGATGTTGTGTGTAGATAAGGAGGTACATTATGAATTATGCTGAGTTGATTTCCCAGGCAAAAAAAGTTATTGGCGATAAATGTCATGCCTGCCCGGTGTGTAATGGGCGTGCCTGCAGAAATACCATGCCAGGACCTGGTTCGAAGGGAGTGGGTGACACTGCCGTTCGCAACTATGATAAATGGCAGGAAATACGGGTTAATATGGATACATTGTGTGAAAACAAACCGGTAGATACATCTTTTGAATTATTTGGGAAGACCTTTAAGGCCCCCATATTTGCCGGACCAGTGGGTGCTGTAACACTTCATTACAGTGATAAATACAATGATATCAGTTATAATGATGTGCTGGTTTCTTCCTGTGCAAAAAACGGTATTGCAGCCTTTACCGGCGATGGTGTCGATGCAGGGGTCATGATAGCTGCCACAAAGGCTATTGGTGCCAATAACGGCATGGGAGTTCCAACAGTTAAGCCATGGAATATTGATACCATAAGGGAAAAAATGTCTCTGGTCAAGGAATCAAATTCCTTTGCTGTTGCAATGGATGTAGATGCTGCCGGACTTCCTTTCCTTAAGGGAATGATGCCTCCTGCTGGTTCAAAGAGTGTGGCTGAATTGAAGGAAATTATCAAGGAATCGGGTAAACCGTTTATTGTAAAGGGCATAATGACAGTTAAGGGGGCATTGAAGGCCCAGGAAGCAGGAGCCTCAGCCATCGTTGTATCCAACCATGGTGGCCGTGTCCTGGACCAGTGTCCTGCAACAGCTGAGGTTCTGCCGGGAATTGCCGATGCCCTGAAGGGCACTGGAGTAAAGATATTTGTTGATGGCGGAATTCGTTCAGGGACAGATGTGTTTAAAGCCCTGGCTTTAGGTGCAGATGCTGTACTTATCTGTCGTCCGTTTGTTACTGCAGTATATGGTGCCGGCGAAGAAGGGGTAGAGGTTTATATCAGGAAAATTGTTGGCGAGCTGGAGGATGCAATGCAGATGTGCGGTGCTCATTGCTTGTCAGATATTGATGCTTCCATGATTTGGCGCTGAGTAATGAAAAGGGACTGTATTTACATTTTGCCTCTCCGATAGTTTAGCTAAAGGCTTACAATCAGAAGGCTGATTAAATACAGTCCCTTTTGTGTTGTGTTTTTTTAGTTATTTACCCAATAATTCTTTCTTCAGGCGATAATATTCACGGGTATAATAAATACCATTCTGTGATTCCCGATGATCAAACCCAAATGCGCGTCTGCTTACTGCCATAATAGGTGGAGCCTGTATGCGCTTGGCAATGGCCATACCATTGAATTGCCGCCACCAGTACTCCAGGTCTTCAATGAATTCCTCGGTGGTGGAGAAGTATTTTTTTATAAGGCCTTTTTCACAGCCTATTTTGTCTTCTAGCATGCCGTCCTTGTACCAGCGGAGAATATCTGCTGGAGTGGCTTTTTCCCATCGTTCGATAAAACTTCTGAAAAGATAATCGTGATAAGGGTATTTTAATGGGTCCCCCTTGCCTTCATCCACATTCTGTGCTGTGGATAATTCGGCACTAGGTACAATATCAATGGTTTCCTGTGGAATTACCTCCCGGCCATATATTTCATCATTTAAATATCCGGCAAGTGCATATACCTGGAATTTCCAAAGATCTGCCAGGGCACATAAAAATCCTGATTGATCACCATAGAGAGTGGAATAGCCTACAGAAGTCTCTGCCTTGTTGGCATTACAGGTAAAACCACCGCCGAATGCAGCGGCTGCACCAGCCAGAATGCGGGCACTGCGGTCACGGGCCTGGATGTTTTCGGCCACAAAAGAGGAAACCTTCAACTTAAAATCCGTATTATTCTGTAGGGCATGTATTGGGGTATTCTCCAGCTGACTTATTGTGTGTTCCACAGACTCCTGAATAGGTAATACTACATAGTTACAGCCCAGATTTTCAGCCAATTTTTCGGCAAGCCCCCTGGTGGTGGCAGAATTGTATTTGCTTGGCATATTGACAAGCAGTACATTGTCCGGGCCTGCTATATGCGAATAAAGGGCAGCTGCAACGGCAGAATCAATGCCTCCTGATATACCAATGACTACCTTTTTCATGCCAATGTCTGCCAAAAATGCTTTGATTCCGTAGGCAAGGGAATCAAAGATATTTCCAATTTCTTTTTTGGGATTAGGTTTGTATTCAGGCAGCTGAGAGATTGTTTCAAAATCGATATAGTGAAGGTTTTCAGTGTACTTATCGATACAATCAACCGGATATCCTTTTGTACTGTATACCGTGCTGGCACCATCAAAGGTATATACTGTTTTTCCGTTATTCTGAATACCGATATTGTTTACATAAAATAGTGGAGCACCTGTGGCTTTGGCAGTATTGCCAAATATTTTATGTCTTTTGGTATTTTTGCCAATGGTATATGGTGAAGAAGAAATATTTACGAGAAAATCTATGCCTTTTTCGGCCAAAACATCTACCGGTGAGAAGTGGTAATTATCACTCCAGCCATCCTCACACAGGAACCCGCCGATGGAGTAGGTTTTTCCATTTATATCAACATGGACAGGGGAAATAAGATCGCGAACATCCCTGTTTTTTTCCTCTGCAAGCTTTTTAAGGCTGAAAAAATGACGGGTATCATCAAATTCCCGGTAGTTTGGCATCAGGGTTTTTATTACGAAAGGATAAGGCATGGTATCAGGTTTGAGCAGTTTACCATTTGAGGCAGTAAACAGGGCATTGAATTTTCGTGGTCGTCCATCATTGTTGATATTGTTCCAGTCCACTGCCACATTACCAAAAATAATTACGATTCCCTGGGATGCTGCAATGATATCCTTTCCACATTCCTCACAGTCCCTTATAAAAGCTCTTTGTTCCCAGGTATCGCCCAACAGATAACCGGGAATTGACATTTCCGGAAAAATGATGATATCAGCGCCATTTTCCTTTGCCTCTTTTATAAAAGAGAGCATTTTCCTTGTATTTTCATCTGGATGTCCCGGAATGACGCGGATTTGAGCCATGGCAATTTTTAGCATCTGCAACACCTCTCTAGTTTTTTGATAATTTTAGCTTATCATAAGAGTATAGGAGGGGCAAGCAATCTTTGAGCAGTGGTTGGGATATATTTTGGTGAGATGCAAAATTATTTTCTATTGTAAAAAAATCAACTACAATTAACACAACTTTACAACATTATTGAAGTTATATTTTTTTAGATAGTGAAATCTTTATTTTTTTAAGCCAAAAGGTGTGTATTTGTCAATGATGTGAGACCTGGGATAATAGTAGTCCATTAGAATAATTTAACAACATTGTTCTAATTCTTTACGCTTTTGGATAGGAGATAACCAATTTAGTACCTGCATAGGAATATGGTTAGATCTACATCG
>NZ_JAILFV010000196.1 GCF_024697385.1 Anaerovibrio sp. | reverse complement strand
TGTTGGCTATAGCCTGATTCTCTGTCGGACTTCCTCCATACTTGCCGCCCCCTATGAGCTTTTCTCCTCTCGGCCTGTCGTTGCGGGCAGCATATATTGCCGCCCTTATATCATTCTCCCAAGCGAATACCCTTTTTATTAACCCCAGTTTTGGGAACTTGCCCACCCTTCTAAGGCTAAGGTCCTCAACTTCCTTCTCTTCATTCTCCATTTATCTTCTCCTCCAGCTCCGCAGCCCTGGTGTTATACCATGCTGCCTTGCGCATATCCTCGGCAAACTTCCCTTTATGCTTGGCCCGCCAGTTATACTTGAATGCTGCTACATTGGCATAATGCATCATCCATTCCTCTCCGAATGCTGCCATCATAGCATCCCAGCACTCAATATCTCCATTACAGTAATGCGCTGGATGATTAACCATATCCGCATTCGGCTTCGTTTTTGGAGCTTCTGTTACCACAGGCTCCTTTTTTGTTTCCATTTTCACTTCTGTTGGTACTACTTTTTTCATTTTGCGCTTCCCCTTCTTTGGTTCAGTTGTCGGAGTGGCATCCAGCTCATTATCAACAGCCTTCTCCGTTTTTTTAGTTTTCTTGGTATTCTTTTCGCTCTTGGCATCAGCCATAATCATATCCTCCTTTGCTTTTTTAAGTGCCGCCCCATCGTCAGGATGCCGCTCAAGGTACTGATCCTCAAACCAAAACTTATAGCCACTCACGGATTCAGTTGTGGGTTGTACTTTGTAAAGGGCTGTGGCCAGTGATATATCCTGCCGTTTAGCCATAACTCCAATATTTTCATATACTTTGATGATGGTATCGTCTTTACATAACACCACGGCTCTTGCTTCAGCTTTCATGCTTTCACCTTCCTGTCATTATTCCGATATACATAATTCTCACAAACAGGCTCGCTATCGTCTCTTTCTTCACGATAATGCTGGCACCATCCTGTGTATTTTAGACTCATCTTGGAGAATGTCTGCCAGTCCAATTTTTCCGATGGTTTATATCTCTTGCAATATGCGCATATCTTCTTTTTAGCCATGTCATTTTCCTCACTCTATAAATACCAAGCCTCTTTTATATCGCCCTGCCTCAAACCTCTTGTGGGGGCCTGGGTATGTCATCCACCTCAGCAGCTTCATATTGAGGCCTGTCCTCTTATGAATTTCCTCTAATGTTCCATCGCAGATGTTTGTCTCGTTTTCATATAGTGCATATACTCTTTTGGCCCGCTCTTCTCTGGTCATTGCTGCTCCTTCTTTCTGAGAATCACTCTGCCCGCTATCATGTACCTTGTAGGCGCATACCAGTCATATAATTTCCAACCGAAATAAAATGATATCCAGCCAAATTGTCCGGTGAGCTTCCATGGGTTACACCAGAAGCCCCTGCCAGTGACAATCTCATACCAGTCCTTATTTTTATAATCTTTGCGTCTTTCATTAAGCTGGGTATAATCAGCATCTATTCCAAAGAGATAGAATGCGAAGCCATAGCTGTTATTCCTATACAGCCATAAGGTTCTACAGAAATACCGTTGAATGCGCTCCCACAATGTGAAATTATCATCAATGAGAATCACACATCCCTTGTCTCTGTTGTATTGGTCAAGCTCTGGGGTGTATTCCCGTGAGGACCGGTAATGCTTATCAAAGTCATATCTGAATATTTTTGGTGCTCTTTCCTTGACGAAGAACTCCACATCACATGAATCGTCCCATGTCTGCCAGTACCGCAGGAAACCATGCAGCTCCCCACGCTCATCACAGAATGGAGTTACCAACCAATTGGTCAGGTAACAAAGAATTGTAAAAAACGTGTTCAAAGGAAAATATAATATCCACTTCATGCTCTATCCTCCAGTCCAATAATAATTACCAGCCCACATAGCAGGGCTCCCAGTATGGCGCCCAGTAAGAAGGTTATCAATGTCCACATCTTCTATCACCATCCACCATAGCCGCCCACAATGCCTGAGCCAACACACAGGCCAATATCAACACAGCCGCCCCGCCCGTGACTACTCCAGCAAGATAACTTGTTATATCCACGTCAGCACCTCCCGCTTGCATGGGCCTTAAATAGCTTATAGAAGCGCCGGTATGATTTATCCAGCCTCTTGAATATCTTTACAGCCTCCGGCCATGGAACCATCTGGATGCGAAACTCCGTTGTTCCCAAAGCATCCACAATCTCCTCATTGCCATGAATTTCATAACCACATTCACTGGATTCACATGTTTGGCTATTGGAATAGATAATGGCTCTGCCGTTGCCAATCACCTGCAGCACATCATTATGATTTGCTCCCAGTAGGCTCCATTGTTCGTGTGTGCCTCGGTTTCTTATGTAAATCAGTGGTACCCGCACTCTGTAATCTTTTATCATCCCTTTTATCCCCTCTCTTTTTCAGCCCTTCAATAATCACTATGGACTTGTTGATTTTGCCCGGAAGGTTTGACTTGTGCCCATCCTTTATGGGTGGATGTAGTTTAAAAGCCTCTCGGATCTCGTACAAATCATCCAGTGATAAATTGATGGCATATTTGCTCCTTGTCATTTCCGCCCCTCCATCATAAACATTGCTGTCTCAATGACATTATGCAGGCTTTTTAATTCTTCATAATCTAGGCAATATGATGTTCTTCTCCAGGTTTGTATACCGTTTTGAAGCACTTTTCTATCACAAAGTATGTTGCAGTGGTTTATTTCTACATGGACTGTGATTTCTTGGTTAGCACCTAATCGCAACTTGTTTATTTTCATTCTTCTTCCTCCAAGATTCTTTATTAGTCATTGTCAGCCCTCCTATTCCACCGCTCTATAGCTTTATCTTTATTTTTTGCTGGCACACTTGCATAACATTCTCTACACCATACATATGCTTCGCCTTCGCAGTCGGGCAAATCTGGTAATGCCTTTTTAAGCCATTCAGAATGTGTATGTGGTGGAATAATTTCTATATATGCTCTACCACCACAAAAAGGGCATGTTTTCAATTCATTCATTTACTCGCCCTCCTGCTGTTTTGTCATTTGCATATTTGTGCCCACTATCAAATTATTCCAAGAATTAACAGATTCTTCTATTGTCGGATGATAACTGGTAGTGCGTAAACATTTAAGACACTGTATGCGATACATTAGGCTATCTTCGACAGTTTTATACTTTTCTTTGGGTATTTTAGTTTGCCGTATAACAGGAATTTCGCCACACTTACAGCATGGCAATAATTCCATAGGTAAAAGTATCGGTTTTAAAAATTCATCAACATTAACTCCCAATGCCTCTGCAAATTTAGCCACCACTGATATTTTAGGCTCTCGCTTGCCTGTTTTGTATCGGCTTAGCGTCACTTCTGTCATCCCAGTCTTTGTCGATAACTCTTTCCCGCTGATGTCTTTTTCTTTGCATAACCTTTTTAAATTCTCAACAAACAGCTTATTCATTGTCAGCCCTCCTTAGAACGGGATATCATCATCCGGTACCGGAGTACCACCGAAGCTACCAAGGTCATTCTGACTATTGCCACCAGCTGGGGCACCGCCGCCCCCGTTGTCCTTCTTGCTGCCACAGAACTCTACCTCGGTCAAAATAACCTCTGTCACATATCGCTTGGAGCCGTCCTGTGCATCATAGCTCCTGACCTGCATCCGCCCCTCAACAAGGACCTCTGAGCCTTTTATAAGATTATTAGCCACTATCTCTGCCAGCTTTTCCCAGGCAACGCATGGAATAAAATCAGCAGTT
>NZ_JAILFV010000194.1 GCF_024697385.1 Anaerovibrio sp. | reverse complement strand
ACCTATTACTCAATGCATCTTGGCCTGGGCAAAAAGATAGCAGTAGCACATGATAATACCATGGATCTGTATGGAAAGCTTTTCTACACCCATCAGAACAGTGCAGGGACAGAGCTTTCAACCGGAGAGCATTATGACTTTGGCAGTGTCAACTCCATCCGTATGCGGCTGGGTGGACGATATACCCACAAAATAAATGAACTCAACAAGCTGTATGCCGGTCTTGCCTATGAATATGAATTCAAGGGCGATGCTACGGCTACATATCAGGAGTTTACAACTCCAAGCCCAAGCATTAAGGGCGGTAGCGGTATGCTGGAGCTGGGCTGGCAGGCAAAGGCCAGCAAGAATCTGACCGTTGGGTTAAGTATGAATGGCTGGGTTGGTAAAAAGCAGGGCTTAGGAGGAAACCTTTCATTGAACTGGAGCTTCTAAGTGGTGCGGCAGGGCATTTGCTGTGAATGAATTCGGCAGGGCATTTGCTGTGACCAGGGAACTCAGGGCTAAAGTGAATTTTTGCCTTTAATTAAGGTGCCGGGAAAATTCCAAACTCGCTTCGCTCAGACATGGAATTTTCTCCGGAATGCCGGTATGCAAAAATCCACTTCTTGACGCCCTTCCTCCAATGGTCACTGCAATCTGCCCTGCCTTGCGGTGATGCAATAGGTTTGGGGGCCAGAGGCAGGGCTATTAAATAATGTTTTGGTTATACGCAAGTGAAGGATGTGCCTTCTCCTTTGGAGTGGCAGCAGGGCATTTTCTGTGACCAGGGCATTCAGGGCTAAAGTAATTTTTGCCTTTAATTAAGGCGCCGGGAAAATTCCGAACTCGCTACGCTCAGACACGGAATTTTCTCCGGAATGCCGGTATGCAAAAATCCACTTCTTGACGCCCTTCCTCCAATGGTCACATCAATCTGCCCTGCCTTTTTGGTGATGCAATGGGTTTGATGGCCAGAGGCAGAGTTATTTATGTATGTATGGGAACCCCCATCCACCGCACGGGTAACGGTGGAGAACGGGAATATAGCATGTTATTAAAGTATGTGTTCCAATCGATATGGTATTAAAATATATTCTGTTCACATGCAAGGAAAGGCACGGCAATGGTGGTTACGAAATACTTTTCGGATGAGGTTTTTATATACCCGAGATAAGTTTAATTATGCTCCTGCAGGTAATTTTGCAGGAGCCTTTTTTTACATTCCGGATAATAGATATTTACCTTAAATGAAGGAATTATATAGCAGATGTCGAAATTAAACCATAACTGAATTGATTAAATTTTGCTTTAATTATCCTGAAAGCAGGTATACTATATGAGGGTTTATAGCGTTTTTATCAGAAATTTTATTCATTTTTTGAAAAGCCTTCGTTTAGCATTTCAACAGGGTGGCATGTATATATGTCACCTGTTAAGTTATGCCAATTTTTCTTTCAACTTATCGGGAAAATCACCTTTGTCAGCAGGTAATACCCATTATCTGTTGCGAATTTTTGTGGCACTGATTATATCTATCGTATTCCTTCCTCAGCACATTTATGCAGATAAAGTGCCTGATTCCAGGGAAAATGTTCATGTTGGTATCATCTTGCAGCCTGGTATTGCCATGCCCACTGGCACGGGTATATATTATGGCTTTGATGTAGAGTACATGTATAAGATTTCCCAGTATGCCAACCTGCATGCTGTTTATCATGTATATGACAATAATGAAATGATGTTTCAGGCCTTAAGTAATGGTGAAATTCAAATGGCACTTGGCATTTCGCCTACAACTGAAAGAAAGCAGCAATTTCTCTTTGCCAATACATCATTTTATAATGGAAATATTGATGTTCGGGTGCATAATGATGATACAAGATTTACTTTCAATAAACCGGAGGAGTTTAACGATAAGATCATAGGTCTGGTGAAGGCATCTATAACCCATGATTGTGCAAAAAAATGGATTGCAGAAAATAATATTCATCCTGTTTTTCGTTTGTATGAAGATGTTAATTTGCTTTATGCTGATATGGATGCAGGCGTTTTGGATGCAGTTATTTCTACGGGTTCAAAGGTTTCCCGGGATTATCGTTCTGCGATACATCTTTCTACCAATAATTATTATCCAATTTTTGCCAGGGACCAGGTCTTGTTAAAGGAAAAAGTCGATGAAGCGATGAACATCATTCTTTATGATGATGGCCTGTATCCGGAAAAACTTTTTGCAAAATACAGTCATTTCCAAATTGAGGAGGGCTTGTATCTTACTTCACAGGAAAAAGCCTATATTGCTGAACATCCTGTATTGCGGGTTGCCATTTTGGAGAATCAGGCGCCATTTTCATTTATCGATGATGACGGTGAACCTCAGGGTATAGCTCCTGAGCTGTATCGCAGAATTAGTCAGACACTGGATTGGCCGGTGGAGTTCAAGGTATATAGATATCGTGATGAAATCATCACTGCCTTGCATTCAGGCGAAGCAGATGTGTATGCCTTGACTACCCAGGATATTATCGCCAGTGAGGAGGCAGGGCTTGCCCTTAGCAAGAGCATTTTTAAATTGGATATTTTTTCACTGAAACGCCCTGATGTGGAAAAGATTTATACTGCTGCCTATATCGGCAGAATGCCTAATAATGTGCAGCATATGATGCACGACCGCCTGTCTGATGTTAACTTTAAGCCATATGATACCTTGGAAGAATGCTATGAGGCAATGATGCACCGTGAGGTAGATGCTGTTTTTTGCAATATGGCGCAAATGAACTGGCTTATGGTAAAAAAAGGCTCCGACAAATTTGTTGTTGGAGGACTGGGGGATATGTTTGCTGAGTGCAGCAGTCAGATGCTGTCAGATAACAAGGTTCTTAATTCCATAATTTCCAAGACTGTAAAAAGTAAGGCAGTAGATATTACCAGCATTATAAATCGTAATATATATATGAAACCAAGTACCATGGATTATATACATAACATTCCTACAAAACTGGTGGTCATCTTCTTTATGGTGATTTTGTTTATTACTGTGATGATTAGCCGCATGATGTATATATCCCATCAAAAACAGGTAAGTGCAGAATTAAGTGCAAAACAGGCTGCATTGGAAGCATCTGAAAGGGCACGCCAGGCAGAGAGTAATTTCCTCTCTACCATGAGTCACGATATGCGTACCCCTTTAAATGGAATCTTAGGATATACCCGCATGGCAAAAGGGTCCACCAATATGGAGGAAGTACAGCAGTATCTGGAAAATATTGATAATTCCAGCAAGCTGATGCTGGCACTGGTAAATGATGTTCTTGACCTATCCAAGCTAGCCAGTGGCAAGATGATGCTTAGGGAAGAAAAAATCATTCCCATGGAGCTATATAACACTATAAAATCAGCCATTACCATGAATGCTGAGACCCGCCATGTGGAATTTAAATCTGAAGTAAGACTGCCTGAAAATATGGTATTATACTCTGACCGGCTGCGCCTTCAGCAGATAGCCATGAATCTTTTGAGCAATGCCATGAAATATACCCCTGCCGGTGGACATGTTTTTTGGGATGTGTCCATTGTGGAGGAAAATGGGGAATATGTTCTAATTGAATTAATAAAAGATGATGGTATTGGTATGAGTGAAGAATTTCAGGAGCATATGTTTGAGATATTCACCCAGGAAATACGGAATGAAAGCCTATCTACCAGAGGTACCGGACTGGGTCTATCCCTTGTGCATAATTTCATCAATATGTTTGGTGGAACTATCAGTGTGAAAAGTAAGCTCAATGAGGGTTCTGAATTTACTGTGAGAATTCCTGTGAAAATGGTTCCTGAAGTGGATAATGAAAATGATTCAGGTGATGATAGCAGCCAGGAATACACCAAAAATATTTCTAAGGATTTGCTGAAGGATGTTCCTATACTGTTGGTAGAGGACAATGAAATAAATGCTGAGCTGGCACAGCTGATGCTTTCTGAATATGGAGCTAATATGATAGATTGGGCTGAAAACGGTGCAGTAAGTGTGGAATTGTATAGTGCCAGTGAGCCTTCCCATTACAGATTGATTTTGATGGATTTACGGATGCCAATATTGGATGGCTTTGCTGCTACGCGGAAAATTCGGGCCCTACATAGACCGGATGCAGCTGTGGTACCAATTATAGCCATGTCAGCCGATGCTTATGAAGAAGATATACAGCATTGCAAAGATGTTGGGATGCAGGCTCATGTAAGCAAGCCGGTCGACTTGGATACTCTTATTAGGGTTATAGCAGAGCATTTGTGATTTTGCAGAATAAATTGTATATAATATGAATTTTACAGGTGTGTAGGTTATAAATAGCTTACACACTTTGTATTTTGACACATGATTATTGAAAAATTAGGGATAAGAGGAGTTTTATCATGATTGATTTGCTAATTAGGGGCCTATCAATTCATTGGGACAAAATCAGTCGGGAAAGTTATCTCAGGAAAATACCGACAGTAAATTCAATTACGCATATTGATTTTACCAATGCTGTTACAATATTTACCGGTGAAAATGGCACTGGCAAATCAACTCTGCTGGAGGCCATGGCTATTGCAGCAGGATTTAACCCTGAAGGTGGTACCAGAAACTATTCTTTTTCTACATACGATGATTATTCTGAATTGTGTAATGCCATTACCTTGGTTAAAGGCTTCAGGCCTATAAAATGGGGCTATTTTCTGCGGGCAGAGAGCTTTTACAATGTAGCCACAGCCGAAGAGATTTATGGCAGACACAGTTTGAAGGGGGCTGAGGAATACCATAAACAATCTCATGGGGAGAGCTTTATTTCTTTGGTACAAAAAAATTTTAAGGTCGGAGGCCTGTATTTTATGGATGAACCTGAAGCTGCACTATCACCTCAGCGGCAGCTTGGTTTACTGGCGGAGATAGATAAATGTGCAAGGACAGGGGCACAGTTTTTTATTGTAACGCATTCACCTATTCTTTTGGGGATACCGGATGCTGAACTGATTTCTTTTGATGGTGGCAGATTACATGGATGTAAATATGAGGATACTGCAAGTTACAGGATCACAAAGCTTTTTATGGAGGAACGGGAAAGGGTATTGTATGAATTGAGACGGCAGGAGTGACCGCATCATGGGTAATTTGACATATAAAGCCGGATATGAGGGCTTATTATTGAACTGTCCGTATTATTTGGGAATGTATTTATTTTCGTGTTCCCGGGCAACTTTATTGATAGCTTCCTCATGACCGGATACTGCAGCAAAAGGTGAAAACTGTGCAGCGCGCTGTTTCATGGTTAATGGGGGATGCTTTTGGGATACAGGACGGGGTAGATGGATAATATCATCATAGGGTGTATTCATGCCTTGTGGCCTCCTATCTGTTGATTTCGTTCAATGGTCATGGCACCCTCTTGTAGGTTGGCACCCTTTAATATGGCATTTTTGCCATAACGATGCTTTATGTCAAGAAGGGCATGCTGGAGTGATTTTTCCTTGGCTTCAGCTTTCTCTTCTTTTTCCCTTTCCCTGGCCTTGGCTTCGTAATCTACAAACAGCTCAAGCTGTTCAGGCTGGGAATTATTTTTTTTGATCATATTTTCACTTATGACATGATTTGCTGTAATATTTACCCGACGTATGAGAAGCTGGGGATCTGTAATTTTATCAAACAGTTCCAATACAGCTGAGGTAATTAAAGCTGTTGAGGATGTGTGACATCCAAGATTTATGGAACCATGGGCCGGTTTGGGGACCTTGCGTCCATAGTGGTCCATATGAACCTCACCATGGTAATGATTTTTTTGTACATTGTCTATATCATAGCCGATATACAAAACTATCTGGTCGGTAACAAGACCTTTTTCTACCAGGTCCAATACCATGGTGTCAGCCATTTCCCAGACAATAAGGCGTCCCTTTTCATGACTGTAGGCGCTTTGAAGAACCTGCCCCGAACTGAGACTGCTGGATGACGGCTGGTATTCCTTGATGGCCTTCATCGTGCAGTATTCATATCCCCAGGCATGATCAATCAGCAGCTGGGCATTTATACCAAATACTTTGTATAGTAAATCTTCATTGTGATAATCAGTGTCCCTGCCAAGGGAGCAGCGGGCAATATCTCCCATGGTATACAGGCCGTGTTCTCTCAGCCGTCTGGCATAACCGTTTCCTATACGCCAAAAATCTGTTATGGGTGTATGGGTCCATAAATTTTGCCGATAAGACATTTCATCCAATTGGGCAATTCTCACACCATCTTCATCCGGTGGCATCTTTTTGGCCATGATATCCATCGCTACCTTGGCCAGATACAGGTTGGTTCCAATGCCTGCCGTAGCAGTAATTCCAGTAGTTTTCAATACATCATGAATGATCTCAAGAGCCAGTTCATGTGCTCCCATATTGTAGGTATCCAAATATGGGGTTGCATCGATGAAAACCTCATCTACACTGTAGTTATGTATGTCCTCCGGTGCAATATATTTCAGATAGACATTGTATACCCGGGCACTGTATTCCACATACAGTGCCATCCGTGGCATGGCTATTATACAGTCCATTGCCAACGCCGGATTGGTGTTCAGCTCATCGCTTTTGTAGGATTTGCCAATTAATTTATGTTGTGGTGCATTAAATTTTCTGCGGTAGTTTATTTCCTTCAGTTTTTGTTCTACTTCAAAAAGTCTTGGTCGGCCACTGATGCCCTGGGCTTTTAGTGATGGGGTGACGGCCAGGCAAATTGTTTTGCCGGTACGGCTTTCATCAGCTACAACCAGGTTGGTAGAAAGGGGATCAAGGTCCCTTTCCACACACTCAACTGAGGCATAAAAGGATTTTAAATCTATTGCTATGTAGGTTTTGTCAGTCATTTTTGGACTCCTGGGAAAATATCCATTGCCTGCCGATGGATGTCACCATGGTCAGGTGAGAAGACATAGAATATATGTTTGATACAATATTAGCAGATAATATACCCATATTCAAGAACATATATAGATAGAACTTAATCATAATATAACTATAATTGCAGGAATTTAAATAAATGGATTGAATAAAGAAGATAAGGGATTTTGTCGTCAACGAAGGTTACTGAAGATCCTGTGTAGTTATTTACCGGGATTAATTGTTGGTTTACAGGAGGATGTTTTATGGACGAAGAAGATGAAGTAGTAGAGTGTTTTCCCGAACAGGATATAATTGTCGTTGCTTTTCAGAACAACATCTTCCTTAATGCTGTGTTAAGGGAGATGGATCAGCTGGATTTTGTTGTGCATCGTGTTCAGCAAAATGTCCAGGATATAAAGAGATATAATGCAAAACCATTGGTATCAATACTGCATCTGCACAGTAAAATTCTCGATAACCAGCTGGATATGAATAATCTGGTAAGTGCTGCACAGATTTTGCGGCAATCCAGGCAAAGCATTATAGTAATCTGTGAAAAATTTATTCATGATGCGGTTCTGAAAACTATACCCGAACTGGGCAATTACCCGTGGTTTGATAAAACTGCAGATATGGCACAGCTGAGGGAATATGTCAGCACTGAATCCATGCGTATAGCAACTTCTGCTAACCGAAAGGCGCTTGTGGTGGATGATGATCCGGCCTTTGCCAAAATGATTCGCAATAACCTCATGAAATACTGTAAGGTCAGTGTTGTAACTTCAGGTGAGCAAGCTTTTACTTTTTTGTCCAAGAACAGTGTGGACTTTATTTTGCTGGATTATGAAATGCCGGAAATGAGCGGTCAGGAGGTTCTGCAGGGGCTTAGGGCAAAGCCGGAAACCAAGAATATACCTGTAATATTTCTCACGGGAATTGACGGCAAGGAAGCTGTCACCAAGGTTTTACGCCTGAAACCTGATGGATATGTTTTAAAGTCAGCTTCACAGGAGGAGCTCCTGTTAAAGCTGGATGATGTGTTCAGGACGCAAAAGTAAGGCACAGCCACTTATTTTTGTGACGAGGTGAATATAATGCGTTTTTTTCAGGACAATAAACAGCCTTTTTATAATTATAAGGGTGCATTATCGATTTTTCTGATTGTTTTGGTCAGCTTTATTATGTGTATGGTGGTATCCATGTGGTCATTATATGAACTGGCCAAGTCAAATACCAGGGAAGTAAACTCGGTGCTTACCTCCCGTATTTACGATATTATCAACACCAGTGCCAGTGAACCGGTAATAGTATCAAAAACCATGGTGGCAGAACCTACCCTGGTTGAAGCCCTTGAAAACGAAGATAATATGAGCGAGGAAGAAGCCATCAATAATATGCGATATTATCTGGCTCATTTTAAGGCTGGTCTTGATTATGATGCCGCCTTTGTGGTGTCTGAAAAAACAAAACGCTATTATACCTATAAGGGACTGAACAAAATAGTCGATCCGATAAATGACAGTCACGATGTCTGGTATACGGATTTTTTGGCAACCGGTAAGCAATATATTTTGAATATTGACAATGATGAGGCGGAGCATAACCGCCTGACAGTTTTCGTAAATACCCGTGTGGAGGACAGTAACGGTAAGCTCCTTGGTGTGTGCGGCGTAGGCGTGAGCCTGGTGGATTTTCAGAAGCTCTTTGCTGAACTGGAGGACAAGTACAGTGTGCGAATTAATCTGGTGGATAAAACAGGTCAGGTAAAGGTGGATGTCCATGATGAGAATATAGAATATGTGTATCTCGATATTGATAGTCTTCGTTCCTCTGATGAGCAGGAGTATGCAATCAGCACTGACAGTGAGGGCAATATTATAATAACAAAATACATAGAGCAGCTGGGCTGGTACTTAGTAGTAAGAACTGTAAGTGGCGTACATGATAGTAATCTGAATGATGTATTGCGGCTTAATTTTTTGCTGTTTCTTTTGGTGATGATAATAATCATGTCAATGCTGGGGCTGATTGTCAAAAGATCGCTGCGCAAGACCCATGTTGCCAAGCGCCTTAATGAGCAGCTGGCTTCCACATCAAAGCTGTACAGTGTGGTCCGTGATATTGATGTGATAAACAATACTTATACAGATATCAAGTCCTTTGAAACAAAGAATGATGACCCTGATGTAGTCGAACATAATGATGCACAAGACTTCCTTGTTAAAGAGATGCATAAATATGTGGATGCCTCCTATCATGACAGAATCAATGATTTTTTGGATTTTACCCATCTTGATGAATCCATGGACGGACATAATGCAGTTACCACAGAATTCCTTAGCATTACCGGCCATTGGCATCGAGGCAGGCTGGTGGTATCCCAGTACACTCCATTGAAGAAAATCTCCCGTATTCTATGGTTGGTAGAAGATATTGACGAAGAAAAAAATGCCCGGGAACAGCTGAGAAATATTTCTGAACAGGCAATTGCTGCCAATAATGCCAAGTCAGCCTTTCTGTCACATATGTCCCATGAAATACGGACACCTATTAATGCAATGCTGGGCATGAATGAAATGATACTACGTGAAAGCAATGATAATGAACAGATATTAAGCTATGCACAAAACATCAATGTAGCAGGCCATACCCTGTTGGCATTGGTAAACGACATCCTGGATTTTTCCAAGATAGAGGCCGGCAAAATGGAAATCATACCGGTGGAATATGATTTATCCTCTGTAATCAATGATATGGTCCAGATGATAAAGTTCCGTGCGGCAGAAAAGGGGTTAGCTGTATCCGTGGATATCGATCCGGATACACCAAAACTCCTCAGGGGTGATGATATACGCATCAAACAGGTTATTACAAATCTGTTGACAAATTCAGTCAAATATACCAAAACCGGAAATATTGTCCTTATTATTGAGCACAAAAAGATTGCAGAGGACAGGGTCCTTTTGGAGGTATCAGTCAAGGATACAGGTGTCGGTATAAAAAAAGAGGATATGGAAAAGCTGTTTACGGAGTTTGAAAGACTGGAAGAGGATAAAAACCGCAGTATTGAAGGTACCGGTCTGGGCCTTTCCATTACCATCAATTTGCTTAAATTGATGGGGTCACGGCTGGAGGTAGAAAGTATTTATGGCCTGGGCTCAAGATTTTATTTCACCCTGGAACAAAAGGTAATTAAATGGGAAGCTATAGGGAATTTCAGCAATACTGACATGATGTCAGGCTATGAATATGAACCTAACAGGGAAAAATTCACAGCCCCTGAGGCAGAAATCCTGGTAGTGGATGACAATGAGATGAATCTCTTTGTTTTCTGTAATCTGTTAAAGCGAAATATGGTAAAGATTGACAAGGCCCAAAGTGGGGATGAGGCATTGCAATACACCCAAAAGAAGAAATACGATATTATATTCCTGGATCATATGATGCCAAATAAGGATGGTATCGAAACCCTTCATGAGATAAGGAAGCAGGATAATGGAGCAAATCTTGACACACCTGTTATCTGCCTCACGGCAAATGCAATATCAGGAGTACGGGAAAGCTATATAAAGGAAGGCTTTAATAATTACCTCAGCAAGCCTATTGATACTAACAAGCTGGAGGATATGCTGCTGAAATTCCTGCCGAAAGACAAAATTCATTGACTTAAGGTATTTGTGAGGGCTAATTATGTATATGAAAAAATTTTTCCATGGCAAGTCAAAATTTTCATACAAGTCTGTAACAACCAGAAAATGGGTAGTCCTCGGTCTGATGACCAGTTTTTTGCTGTCCACCCTGGTTTCTATCTGGTCCCTCAATATTATGGCCAAGGATAACACCAGGGCTATGGATATGATTCTTACGGCCCGTATTTTTGATACCCTTAACAATAAGGTAAGTGAGCCTGTTAATGTGGCCGAAACTATGTCGGCAACAAAACAGTTGAAGGATATGCTGAAGGAGGAAGATAATCAGGATGCAAATGTAACCGAGATGCAGCTGCAGGAATATCTCCAGGGTATTAAAAATACATTTCAGTATGAAACTGCTTTTGTAGTGTCCGATAAAAGCAAAAATTACTATACCTATTATGGCTTGATGAAAAAAATCGACACGGCCAATAACACCAATGACAACTGGTATTCAGAGGTTGTAACCACTGCACAGCCTTATGATGTCAGTGTTGACAAGGATTCATTGATGCCGGATAAATGGACTGTTTTTGTCAATGCAAAAATAGAGGATGATACAGGCCATCTATTGGGTGTATGTGGTGTTGGAATGGAACTCACAGATTTGCAGAAGCTGTTCCATAAAATGGAAGATGAATACAATGTAAAGATCAATCTGATTGATAATAATGGAATCATAAAGGTAGCTACCAGTGATTCCGCTATAGACAAGCCGTATGATGGGATATTAGACACAACGGATGATAATGGCGATGGTTATATATACACCAAACAGGATGATGGCGAGTTTACCATAACAAAGCATCTTGAAAATATTGATTTGTATCTGGTGGTTACCAGTAAGGACATGGTAGGAAATCACGAATTATGGAAGGTAATTGTGTTTAATACTGTCCTTTCATCCCTAATCATGCTGTTTGGCTTTATGATATTACGATTGATAGTCAAAAAGGCGGACGCCCATGAAACAGAAGCATTTCTGCTGACGAAACGAATGACAGCAGCAGCACAGATATACTTCGATTTCAGGGAAATTAATATTATAAATAATACAGTGGATTATGATATTAATTACGATGAGGATTCTTCTGATCAGGATGCCTTGAGTAATGCCCAGGAAAAGCTGTATGATTTCATTGCTGACAATGTAATTCCGGAACAGCAGGAACAGATAAATAAATTCATTGATTTTTCTACCCTTGATGAGCGCCTGGAAGGCCGTAATACCATCACCAGTGAATTTATGACCAAGGATGGGAAATGGCTGCGTGTACGATTTGTTATTTGCCAATACACTCCGTTAGGGAAAATCGCTACGGTATTATGGCTGGTTGTAAATGTTACTGAAGAACGAAAGAGCCGCAAGGCTTTAATGGAGATTTCTGCCCGGGCAACGGCAGCCAATGAAGCAAAATCAGCATTTTTGTCAAATATGTCCCATGAGATTCGCACGCCAATCAATGCTATTTTGGGCATGAATGAAATGATTATAAGGGAATCAGGGGAACATAATATAATTGATTATGCGGACAATATCCGTATTGCGGGTAAAAACCTTTTATCGATTATCAATAATATTTTGGATTTTTCCAAAATAGAAGCGGGTAAAATGGAAATAATTCCTGCTGAATATGATTTGTCTGTGGGAATCAGCATACTTATCAATATGATAAAGGCCAGGGCCGAGGAAAAAGGCCTTACATTAACCCTGGATATAGATGAAAATATTCCAAAGTTCCTCGTAGGCGATGATATGCGTATAAAGCAGGTGGTAACAAATCTTCTGACTAATGCCGTAAAATACACTTCAACAGGCGGTATAGTTTTCACCGTTGGATTTGAAAAACTGGATGAGGAATACATCCTTATGAAGGTTTCTGTCAAGGATACAGGACAGGGCATCAAAAAAGCTGATATGTCCAAGCTGTTTGCTGATTTTGAGCGTATAAATGAGGGGGAGAACCGCTATGTAGAAGGAACAGGATTGGGGTTGTCCATCTCAAAACGCCTCCTGGAAATGATGGGAGCAGAGCTGGAAGTTGAAAGTGTATATAAATTGGGTTCTCATTTCCATTTTGCCATCAGGCAGAAGGTAACAAGCTGGGAGCCTTTGGGGGATTATACCCAGTCCTATAAGGCCTCACTTTATCAGGAGCGTCAGGCAGAGAAGGCGAAGCTGTATGCGCCGGATGCAACAATCCTGGTAGTGGATGATAATCATATGAATGTCACGGTATTCAGAAATCTTCTGAAAAGAACTGGCATTCAGGTAGATACTGCATATAGTGGCAATGAAGCATTGGCCATGGTATATGATAAACAATATGATATTATATTCCTGGATCATATGATGCCACAAAAGGATGGTATTGCCACCCTGCATGAAATGAAGGAGCTTAAAAACAGTCCAAATATCAATACACCTGTTGTGTGCCTTACAGCCAATGCCATATCAGGTGCCAAGGAAAAATATTTGGCAGAGGGCTTCAACGATTACCTGACGAAACCGATTGATACATTAAATATGGAAAATATGCTGATTGAATATCTGCCTGAGGCAAAAGTTACACTGCTTAACCAGGAAGATATGACTTCGGAGCCAGGAGTGCAGACAGTCGAATCACAGTCCATTTTGCCGGAATTCCTGCTGCAAATTGATGAAATAGACTTAAAGGCAGGTACAGTCAACAACGGCGATGAAGAATCATATCTGGAAGCATTAAAAATATATGCTTCAATGGCCGATAAATACGTGACGGAAATTTCACAGTTTATGGATAATGGAGATGTGGAAAATGCAACTATCAAGATTCATGCCCTAAAGAGTACCTCAAGGATTATCGGAGCTGCTGCCATTGGGGATTTAGCCCAGCATCTTGAGGATGCGGGCAAGACAGGGGATACAGATACCCTGAACGATGAGCTGGAGGGACTGCTGGAACGCTGCCGTAAATTAGGTGAACTGCTGTGTCCATTGTTAAATGATGATAGTATTGAAAAAGATGAAAGTCTGCCAATCATATCAGAGGAAGCTATTAATGAAATATACGGCAAAATAAAGGAATTTGCTGACAGCTGTGACAGCTTTGGAATTGAGGAAACTCTTGATGAACTCAAGCAGTACAGAATGGCAGAGGAAGATACACAACGGATAAATGATATAAAAAAAGGTGTTGATGATTTTGATTTTGCAAAAGTATCTGAGCTTTGTAACAGAGAAGTGTAGTCTGGTGACCAGTTTATAGTGGTATCAGTGTTTTTCTATAGGTACCTTGATAAACGGAGGATAAAATGATATTAAAAAAAGCAATAGCTTGTTTTGTTATGGGTATCCTTGCTTTTGCTGTTCTGGGCTGTGGTGATATGTCACAAAATGACATTAATAAGCAGCCAAAAGCAATTAATGAAGAAATAATCAAAAACATTATTGGGATATGGGGTGGCAATGATATTGAGGCAAAACGGGAAATTTGCCGGATTGACAGGGTTCCTACTGGAATTCTCGTTAAAACAAGACTAATAGATGCAACTGACATAGAGGGGTATCTTCGGCAGAAGCATCAGCTGCAGGATATTTCTGTTTCCCAAATACGCCAGGATGGGGATTATGCAATGGCCCATATTTCTTATACAGATGGTTCAGCGGTAATTAATGAGAATTTGGGATTTTGCTATATAGATGGACAATGGTGTATGGGGCTCAATGAAATAAAGTCTGCTGCCAATCTGGATATATCCTGTAGCGACAGCAATATTGATGTCGCAGCTAATATCGGCTACAGCTTTGATAATAATCCAGTGATAATATTGGACTTGCGTTCAAAAACCGGACAGAGATATGCTGCTGGATGGGTAGAACCGGTGACAGCAATATTAGTCACCGATAAAGGGGAATTTCCTGCCCGGAATTTTGGTATATTCATTTCTCCTGAAAGGGTGATTATGATATCCTCGCAGGAAGCCGTACGGTTAACTTTACCATTTAAAGATGCTATAGGTACTCCAAGGGAAATCCGCCTTATTGGTTTCAACGGGCTGGATTCCAGAGGATTGCCTGTCAGCTTCGACAATGAAGCTGTTATTTTTCATCTTTCAGGAGGTGCAGCTAAATAAACTTTAATTTGAATGATATGCAAATGTATCATCAGGAAAGGAAGAGACTATGGAATTTAAAGAACTGATCAAAAAAAGGTATTCATGCAAAAAATATTCGGACAAGCAGGTAGAAAAGGATAAAATTACTGCCATACTGGAGGCTGGTAGGGTTGCTCCTACTGCTAAAAATCTTCAGGAGCAACGGGTATATGTTATTCAGTCTAAGGAGCTTCTGGCAAAAATCGATGATGCGACGCCTTGCCGTTATGGGGCTCCTGTTGTCATTGCAGTTGCCTTTGATAAGAATAATGTTTTTACATATCCTGGTGGTTTACGGGATTCCGGTATAGAGGATGCAACAATTGTGGCGACTCATATGCTTCTTGCCGCTGCCGATGAAGGTCTGAACAGCTGCTGGCTAAATTATTTTGATCCTGAAATAGTAAGACAGAAGCTGGATTTGCCGGCCAATGAGGAAGTGCTGATGCTGCTGGATATCGGATATGCTGATGAAGGTGCAGGTCCGTTGCCAACCCATGAAAGCAGAAAAGAGCTTAAAGAAACTGTTACTTACCTTTAAAATAAAAATATTCTCAGATATTTTCTGTAAAAATCATTAGAGGAAAAGCACTCATTTTCGTATGTCGTATGAGTGCTTTTTTGAATTTAATAACATTTACCACATGTATCATAAAATATTTTAGTTATGTATATGTGAAGCACTTTTTGTATAATGCTAATAAAAATACACAAATTTTTAATAAATGTACATTCATAAAAGTCAAAAGGTATAAAAATCAACCACTTTTTGATAAAATCAACCACTTTTTGTTTTTCTATTGTATTTTTGTCACTATTCTGCTAAAGTTAATCATGTTAAAAATTGATAATGATTTTTAACCATTAGTGTTGTTGGTCACTTAAAGATATTGCAAATAATCTGAGTAACCGACATATGTTTCATTGTCCATTGGAGAGTGGAAATAAGGAGATTGAATTTTATAATAGGAGGAAAAGCAATGACTAAAATCTGTTTCGTATGCCACGGCAATATCTGTCGTTCCACAATGGCGGAATTCGTTATGAAGGACCTGGTCAAAAAAGAAGGTCTGGAAAATCAATTTTATATCCAGTCCAGGGCGACCCACAGGGATGAGCTTGGGGCTGATACCCATTGGGGAACAAGAGAAAAGCTGGACCAAGAGGGAATTCCTTATTCAAAACGCAAAGCAACATTAATGACCAAGGAAGATTATGGCCAGTATGATTATATATTAGGTATGGATGAAGAAAATATAAGATATATTGACAGTATTATTGGTGATGATCCTGAGCACAAGGTTCATATGCTTATGGATTATGCCGGTGAACATAGACGAATTAACGATCCTTGGTATACCGGTAATTTTGATGATACCTTCAGGGATGTAATGCGAGGTTGCAAAGGCTTATTTAAAAATATAATCAAAAAGCGTAATAATATTAAATAATAATAATAAATTAGTAAAAATTATTAGTTTAACAATCTGTTAACATATACGCTGAAAATATATGTTTTCACCGCGTACATATGTATAACTTATATGGACAATTTTATTTTCTTGTGTAAATTGTCTACTGGTGTTATAATAAATTTTAGTATTTTACATTTGTGTGTATTGACATGTGTATGAGCAGAAGGGATGGGATTATCATCAGACGGACAAATACAAAGGAACGCATACTGGAGGAATCGTTGCGACTGTTTTCAACGCTTGGTTATAATGCTGTTGGTGTTGAAATGATTGCAGCTGCTGTAAATGTTACACCGCCTTCATTATATAAGCATTTTAAGGGTAAGCAGGAAATACTGGAGGAAATAGTCAATCGGGCCGAGGAGAATTATCACAGGCATTTGATTCCAGTAGTAAATTTCACTGATGAGGAAATCAATGATTTTGACATTGACCGGTTTACTAAGATTGTCATGTCACAAATTGAGAATTTGCTACATGATAATGTTATTAAGAGCGTTCGTAAGCTGTTTATCATTGAACAGTACAGAAATGAACGCATCAGGATGATGCATATCAAAAATACTTTTGAAAATAATGAGGAAAGAGCATTTATATTCTTCAGCAAGTTAATCAGGGTACGGAGCAACAAGGCAGATGTGGATATTATTCATCTGGCAAAGCTTGTATGTTATCCAATCATATCTGTTATAGACAGATGTTACTGTGATCCTGATTTTGAAAAGGAAGGTCTTACTTTTATAAGAGATCATGTACGATATATCTGGAGAAATTATTTCGAATAAAGTATGTGAAAGAGGAATAAAATCCTTTTTATAACTCGGTGTAATTTGAACAATGGCGTTATAACAAAAAACTAAAATCTTGAAATTTAACTCTAAAATGGCTACTACCTGTAAAACACAGGCAGTAGCCATTTTGGGTATCAGTAGGAATTAAAAATTTTATTCTTATGTAAAATCCTTGTTCTATTTTGATATTTTTACTTCCGATAATTTATACTTATCGGAAGTAAAAACGCTCCCAGATAAATCAAAACTTCCCTATCCATATAAATATATTAAAAGGCTTTTGAAATGCCGTATTTTCGAGGGGTTATATTGGTTTGTTCGTCAAATGTTCGTCAAGGATTTTACCACGAATATGAGATATTCAGTAAGGCCCTTTTGTCTTTAATATCATATCCAACACCTACACCAAGGTACTGACCGTCCTTGGTGATTTTTTTTGATATGGAAAAGTTTACCTGTTTAACACCTTTATCATTTATATCCGGTTTTATGGATACAGTCCTTATAACCGGTTTGTATGCCTGGATATTATATTGATTAAGTTCCACCTTATCACTTTTATCCAGTTTATTCAAGTCTACAACTTTGTCCGGATCTCGTTTGTCGGTAACAATGGAGAAATCCGCTTTATTATCTTTCTTCGCTTGTTCGCTTGCTGACTTCGCTTGTTCGCTTGTGGTTTTTACAATATATAAGGGTTCTTTTTAGATGGTTCTTATTTCCCGGATTGCTGTGGCTACCTGTTTTGCCTGTCCAGTATCAAGGCTATATCCTGCCTTATCCGCAGCTATCTTTACACCTTGCGGAGTTTCGGCTATCGTTTGTGGTATGGACTGGACTTCCACCGGTTGATTGTATGCTCGATAGCCTTTTACATCCTCTTTTTTATATGTTGCCCACTCGGTTACTGTTGCCAGCTCCTTGGCACTTCTTTCGTCTATCTGGGCCAGCTCTTCCAAATCCAGCAGGAATAAATGTCCCATCTCATGCAGGAAAGTACTTTCATCCGCGGACTCAAAGATATTGATAATGCGCTGTCCGTTGGACATAGGAGTAATGGAGCCCTTTATGCCCTGATCAAATTCTTCCGCAGGCTGTGTATTACTATCAGAATTTTGTGGAAAATTATTATAATCGTATGTATATTTCTTGACATAGTAATCAATATCTGATAGTGTAATTCCAAAAGAAGAAGTACTATCTTTGCGAGCGATCGAAGCATCCTTGGGTCCAGCTTTTATGCCAACGGATGTGTAAAACGCGCCGACAGCTGGTTGTTGGTCTTGGGGCGAACGCTCCCCAGGGAAGGATAGTGCTTTTTCTTTTGCTTTTTTACCCTGTTTATCACTTTGTGGAATAATACTTACTGGTGAATAGTAATGCTCTCCTGTGAAGTCATCGGTCATTTCTTCAAACACTATAGCTATCCCAGTATGCTTTCCTTCTGCGGGTTTGTGAAACAAGAATCTGTTTACAGTTTCTTTGCTTGCAGGCTCAAGACTTTCATTCGCTGTAATAAACTGATAATTTGTAAGTATATCAAGTAAAAGCGTAAACGGATTCACATTTCCTGACTCATCAGTGTACCCTTTAGCTTTTAAAAACTCATAATGTTTTGTTACTAAATGTGTCCAACCGAATCCACGATTTTTTCCATATTTGAAACCAATTTGCAGTCTTATTGGTAGGGCTTTAATAACAAAACCGTTTTCAGCTACCATTTCTTTTTCAATATGTGCTATATCAGGAGAGCCGTTATATAAAATGTATTTTTTATTTTCCGGCCTCATAGCCGCTGCCTGATAATAGATATTAGGGTTATTAGCATCATAGTTGCCGTTGTTATCAGTGGCAGACTTTATTTGGTTGGACTCAAAAACGATATATTCCTCATTATCATTATTCACCCCATCAAAGCCTTGTTTTGCTAGCAAGTCTC
>NZ_JAILFV010000157.1 GCF_024697385.1 Anaerovibrio sp. | reverse complement strand
GCATTGGAATAAAGGTCATCAATGAATTTTTCCATGTCTAGAGGCTCCCAGACATCCTTATCCTCATTATATTTGCATTTTACCGTCATGGTAGAGGTGCCAATCTTTTTGGCATTGTTCATACGGTCAATGAAGAGGTCTGTAAGTACACCCTGCATGGCTTTTTCAGATGCAGCCGCACCCTGTATCTTTTTATTTTCTTCAGCGGATGGTTCCTTTTCCAGTGCTCCGCCATCAAGGGTATCTATAGTGATTTTTACTTCAGCGGAATTATCCTTTTCGGATACAATGGAAACAGACTTTACTTCAACCTGAGCAAGTCGTGCTATCATTGTTTTGCCAATTTGTTTTGCCTGTTCTGGAGTCAGGGCGTTATTTGTTGCCTTCTGGAAGGTCGGAACAAATGTGTCCATGAAATCCTTTTCAGGATCAGTGGTTTCACCATATTGGCTCAAAACATTCTTGTCCAGGGTAAGAAGGGCCTGGGTCAGGTTTTTCATTCCTACATCTGCCTTGTCGCGACCCAGTGAGCATGCAGCGCACAGCATACACACGATTAAAATGAATGATACGGCTAAGTTTTTCTTCATAAGTTCAACTCCTTTGACTTTTAAAAATATATCTACTCAAATTCTATCAAAATTATCAGTTAAAAGAAATTACCTTTAAAAATTCCGTTAATGAGCAAGTTCTGTGTAATCCGGCTGGTGTAGGAGATGTTATCTGATAAGGTTTATTTTCTTTATTAATAATCGCTATATTCTATAATTTTTATATTGTATAATGAAAACAAAATGGACAAGTATCCGTACAATAAAAATACAGAGCTTTGACATCTGGCGGGAGGTCACAGGGAGGAGGTACTGGTATGCGGGTTATAATTACTGATTCATATGAACAGATGGGCTTGGAGGCAGCAAATATTGTTGCCGGGCAGATTTACTTAAAGCCTAACAGTGTTTTGGGGCTGGCTACAGGAAGTACCCCCATTGTCATGTATGAACATCTCATTGCAGTTCATAGGACAGTGGGCCTGGATTTTTCAGAGGTAACAACCTTCAACCTTGATGAATATATTGGTATGGGGCCGGAGAATCCCCAAAGCTATCATTATTTTATGCAGAAAAAATTTTTTAAGCATATCAATATTAATCCGGAAAATGTTCATATTCCCAATGGAATGGCTGAGGATGTGATAGCTGAGGGCGAACGATATGAACAGCTTATTGCAGCTAAAGGTGGCATAGATCTGCAGGTGTTGGGCATTGGGCAAAACGCCCATATTGGTTTCAATGAACCTGATGTAAAATTTGCGGCCACGACCCACAAGGTTGAATTAGATGAAGAAACCATATTGGCAAATTCCAGGTTTTTTAACAATGTGGACGAAGTGCCACGCTATGCCATAAGTATGGGAATCAAGACAATAATGATGGCCGAGCATGTTATATTGCTGGCCAATGGTAGAAACAAGGCAAAGGCAGTATACAAAGCTCTTTGCGGGGATGTTACGCCGGAGGCACCAGCTTCAATTTTGCAGCTGCATAGAGATGTAGTGGTCATTTTGGATAAGGAAGCAGCAGAACTGTTGCCGGAAGATATTATATCAAGGCGGAAGGCTCTTCCTGTTTCAATGAAATTGTAACGAGCTAAAGGTGTCACCTTCCTCTTTTTGTGGAGGAATCAAACGATAATAGTTGGTAAGCATATCTCCCGGCTCGTGCAACGCAAAGCTGGTGCCCTTGGGTAAAATGCTAATTTGAACAATGGTGTTATAAGACATATAAATGGAGGTGTTTCTTGTTGGATTTTTCTAATGGAGAGATTAGGTGTGGTTTAAAAAATGCAGTCACGGAGAAGGTTATACCTGAAAATACTGCTCACCATATGGGAAGTGGCAGCATGGAGGTTTATGCCACCCCTGCTATGACCTGCCTTATGGAGAAGGCGGCCACTGAGGCCTTGGAGCCTTTGCTGACAGAGGGCTGGACTACAGTAGGGATTTCACTGAATATACAGCATAAGGCAGCAACCCCTGTGGGAATGACTGTACGGGCAGAAGCCGTGGTTACTGAGGTGGATGGCCGGAAAATTACTTTTGAAGTACATGCCTTTGATGACAAGGATGAGATAGGCTGTGGCGTTCATGAACGGTTTGCTGTTTTACGTGAAAAGTTTATGGGCAAGGCATCTGGTAAGCTTAAATAAAGGAGGAACGCTATGAAGAAAGTATTGCAGTTGGTCAGTAATGACTTTGAGGATCTGGAATTGTGGTGCCCGGTGATGAGATTGAGGGAAGAAGGAGTTCAAGTTGATCTGGTTGCGGAGGTTCCAGGCCTGTATCACGGTAAATATGGTGTTCCCTGTGAGGTAGAGATGTCATTTAATGATGTGAATGCAGATGATTATGCAGGCATTTTGGTTCCAGGAGGATGGGCACCTGATAAATTGAGGAGATTTTCCAAGGTACTGCAGCTGGTATCTGATATGGATAAAGCCGAAAAGCTGATAGGCCAGATTTGTCATGCCGGCTGGGTGTTGGCATCCGCCGGAATATTACAGGGCAGAAGAGTTACCAGTACCCCCGGTATCAAGGATGATCTTGCCAATGCCGGAGCCATATGGGTTGATGAACCATGTGTGATAGACCGCAATATCGTTTCGGCCAGAAGACCGCCTGATATTCCTGTGTACATGAAGGCTTTAGCAGAAAAACTTCGTGATAAATAATTTTGTATAGGTTTAATTTTGCCAGGGAGGGAATAACAATATGTCATCAACTGTAGCAGCAAGAAGATTGGATACTTTGGGAATGACGGAGCCAAGAAGCAATTTGAGCATGTATGAACATGTATTGCTTCCGGAAGAGACCGTATTGATGGAGTTCAAGGCCTTTCGTGATGTTGCTGTGTTTACCAATAAAAAAATAATTGCAGTTAATGTACAGGGGCTTACCGGCTCAAAGGTTGAGGTGCTGGTTTTGCCTTATAGCAAGATGACAGCGTATGCTGTTGAGTCGGCAGGTGGTTTTGATCTTGATGCAGAACTGAAGTTATGGAGCTCAGGGATAGGGCTGGTGGAACTGGAATTTGTTCGTGGCCAGGTTGATGTAAAGGCTTTAGGAACCTTAATGTCCAAAGTGGTTGGTGTTCCTGAAAATATGCAGCCGGACATATCCGGTGCTGTAATGAGTCAGGGAAATGTACTTAATACAGGGGCACAGCCTGCAGCTAATCAAAATCCTGCTCCTGCAGCAGCATCAAATGTACAGGCTCCCCATGTATGTAAAAACTGTGGTGCACCAGTATCAGAGGGTCATAAGTTCTGTATAAAGTGTGGTACACCAGTTAATTGAATGCATTACAGACAATTTGAT
>NZ_JAILFV010000143.1 GCF_024697385.1 Anaerovibrio sp. | reverse complement strand
TGAGGCAGGAATAAAAACTACCTGCTTTATTTCCCCCATATTTCCAGGGATAACTGATGTGGAAGCCATTGTTGAGCAGGCAAAGGACAGATGCAATCTGGTATGGCTGGAAAATCTCAACCTTCGTGGAGATTACAGGGTGACAATCATGAACTGGATACATGAAAACCACCCTGAACTTGATGAGCTTTATTATCAGATTTATTCAAGGAAAAACAGGGAATATTGGAATGAACTGGACAGCAGGCTCAGAGTATATGCAGAGGACAATGATATGCCATATATAAGGGCGGAGGATTCCCAAATGGCTGATTTTGGTGAGCCGCCTGTCATGGTTAATTATTTTTATCATGAAGAGGTAAAGAAAAGTGCAAGGAAAAAAGCTCAGTCCGTCCTTTGATTTACTTTGGCAGGAATATAGCATGTTTTTGTATCAAATGTGTAAAAATGAAAGACTGAACTGTGATGGATGACTATATTTTTGGAGGTTGAAGGATGGTTAATAAGGTGGAATTTTCTTCAGCAGGCAAGCCCGTTTTATTTTATGGGCAGGAGCACAGGGCTCCTTTGGTCATCCTCCATACAGTACAGGGGGAAGGTGAAAGGGTATACCATTTATTGACTGAAATGACTCAGGCGGAATTTTCCTTTGCTGCCATTGATGGATTGGACTGGGACGATGAAATGTCTCCATGGCCCATACCTCCGCTGTCAAAAAAAGCTGCTCCCTGCACAGGCGGTGCCGATGTATATCTGGAAAAGCTGGAGGGTGAGATATTGCCGGATATATTAAAGCATTTAGTCAATGAACCGTCGTATATTGCCCTGGGGGGATATTCGCTGGCGGGGCTGTTTGCCTTGTATGCAGCATATGGGACGGATGTTTTTTCACGCTTGGCATGTGTCTCCGGGTCCTTTTGGTATCCTGATTTTATACAGTATGTGGAAGGTCATGTTATGTGCAGAAAGCCGGATAGACTGTATTTTTCCTTGGGGGATAAAGAGGCCGGGACCAAAAATGAGATATTGAAGTCCGTGGAGGACAACAGTCGGTATTTGGCAGATTATTACAGTCGTCAAGGTATAAAGACGATTTTTGAGCTCAATAAGGGCAATCATTTTTATCACGGGGAAGAACGGATGGCCCGCGGTATTGCCTGGATTCTTGAAGAATGATTGACATATTTTGGGGAAAGAAGATAAATTTCAATGGAATAGACATCTTTGTTTAGTAAAGCCGTACCGGAGCCACTGGCGGCACGAATTCGCCCCCGGACAATAGAGGAAATTGCAGGACAGGAGCATTTATTGGGCAAGGGTAAGGTCTTGCGTCGGCTGATTGAACAGGACAGCATTTCCTCAATGATTTTTTGGGGGCCTCCCGGAGTAGGGAAAACCACATTGGCAGGTGTGATAGCCAAGATGACCAAAGCCCGGTTTATTAATTTTTCGGCGGTGACCAGTGGTATCAAGGAAATACGGGAGGTCATGAAAAAGGCGGAAAGCAATAGGCTATACGGTGAGAAGACCATAGTTTTTGTTGATGAGATACATCGCTTCAACAAGGCCCAGCAGGATGCTTTTCTTCCCTTTGTGGAAAAGGGAAGCATCATACTTATTGGGGCTACTACCGAAAACCCATCCTTTGAGGTGAACGGGGCGTTGCTTTCCCGATGCAAGGTCTTTGTCCTGAAGGCCCTTACAGAAGATAATATAGCGGGACTTCTGCGGCGTGCCATAACTGATGAACGGGGGTTTGGTGGGCAAAATGTCAGGATAGCAGATGACCTGCTGTTCAAATTGGCGTCATTTGCCAATGGGGATGCCCGTAAAGCCTTGTCCATACTGGAAATGGCAGTTTTGAATGCCCAGCCGGGAGAAGATGGCCTTGAGGTTACAGGGGAAAATATAGAGCAGTGCACTTCCCGTAAGCTTTTGCTATATGACAAGAATGGTGAGGAACATTACAATATAATTTCGGCCCTGCACAAATCTATGCGCAACTCCGATCCTGATGCGGCAGTTTATTGGCTGGCAAGAATGCTTGAGGGTGGCGAGGATCCACTGTATGTGGCCAGGAGAATTACCCGCTTTGCCAGTGAGGATATTGGCCTGGCTGATCCACGGGCCCTGGAAATTGCAGTGGCAGCTTATCAGGCCTGTCATTTTATCGGTATGCCGGAGTGCACGGTGCATTTGACTCAGGCAGTGGTTTATATGGCACTGGCACCTAAATCAAATGCCCTTTATGTTGCCTATGGCATGGCCCGCAAGGATGCTGAGGCCAGACAGGCTGAGCCGGTGCCCCTTCATTTGCGTAATGCTGTAACCAATCTGATGAAGGAGCTTGATTATGGCAGGGATTATCAATATGCCCATGATACTGCTGAAAAGCTGACAAATATGGAATGCCTGCCGGAATCCTTACGGGGCAGGAGCTATTACCATCCTACCAATGAAGGGGTGGAGGGGCGGTTCGCACAACGCCTCAAGGACATTAAGACCTGGAAGGAACAACACCGGAAGGACAGGAAGAGGTAAAAGATACCTCCTGCTTCTTTAGGTGGGGCAAAGCGGATAACAGCCGGTGAGCCTATCTCCCGCCTTGTGCGACGCAGGGCTATTGCCCTTGGGTAAATAGCCAATTGTAATATTTTTCTTGACAAACCTTGTGGATTGTTGTTTAATACAAACAAGTTCAAAATTAATACTGAACAAACCTATGATGTGGAGATCAAGCAAAAGGGGCACTCACAGAGAGTCCGGGCAGCTGGGAGCCGGGCAGAACGCTGATTTGTAAATGGACCACAGAGG
>NZ_JAILFV010000142.1 GCF_024697385.1 Anaerovibrio sp. | reverse complement strand
TGAGGCAGGAATAAAAACTACCTGCTTTATTTCCCCCATATTTCCAGGGATAACTGATGTGGAAGCCATTGTTGAGCAGGCAAAGGACAGATGCAATCTGGTATGGCTGGAAAATCTCAACCTTCGTGGAGATTACAGGGTAACCATCAGAAACTGGATACATGAAAATCACCCCGAACTTGATGAGCTGTATTATCAGATTTATTCAAGGAAAAGCAGGGAGTATTGGAATGAGCTTGACAGCAAGCTCAGACAGTACGCAGAGGCCAATGAGATGCCATATATGAGAGCGGAGGATTCCCAAATGTCTGATTTTGGCAAGCCTCCAGTCATGGTCAATTATTTTTATCATGAAGAAGTGAAGAAAAGTGCACAGAAAAAAGTCCGGTCCGCCCCTTGATTTGCTTCGGCAGGAATATAGCCTGTTTTTTATCAAATGTGTAGAAATGAAAGACTTAACTGTGCAGGATAACTATATTTTTGGGAGGTTGAAGGATGGTTAACAAGGTGGAATTTTCAGCGGGAGGAAAGCCTGTTTTATTTTATGGACAGGAGCGCAGGGCACCCTTGGTTATCCTCCATACAGTACAGGGTGAAGGCGAAAAGGTATATCAGGTGCTGTCGGAAATGACCCAGGCAGAATTCTCCTTTGCTGCCATTGATGGATTGAACTGGGATGATGAAATGTCTCCTTGGCCCATACCCCCGCTGTCAAAAAATGATACTCCCTGTACAGGTGGTGCCGATGCCTATCTGGATAAGCTGGAGGACGAGATATTGCCAGGTATATTGAAGTATTTGCCCCATAAGCCATCGTATATTGCCTTGACGGGATATTCACTGGCGGGGCTGTTTGCCCTGTATGCAGCATACCGGGCCGATGCTTTTTCACGGTTGGCCTGTGTATCCGGCTCCTTTTGGTATCCTGATTTTATACAGTATGTAGAAGGTCATATTATGTGCAGGAAACCGGACAAACTGTATTTTTCCCTGGGGGATAAGGAGTCCAGGACCAGGAATAAGGTGTTGAAGCCTGTGGAGGATAACAGTCGGTATTTGGCAGATTATTACAGCCGGCAAGGTATAGAGACGATTTTTGAGCTCAATGAGGGCAATCATTTCTATCATGGTGCAGAGCGGATGGCCCGCGGTATTGCCTGGATTCTTGAAGAATAGCTGACATATTTTGGTGAAAGAAGATAAATTGGAATGGAACAGACATCTTTGTTTAGTAAAGCCGTACCAGAGCCATTGGCGGCGAGAATTCGCCCCGGGACAATAGAGGAAATTGCTGGGCAGGAGCATTTATTGGGAAAGGGTAAGGTCCTACGGAGGCTGATTGAGCAGGACAGCATTTCTTCAATGATTTTTTGGGGACCTCCCGGGGTAGGTAAAACTACCCTGGCAGGTGTGATAGCCAAGATGACTAAAGCCCGGTTTATTAATTTTTCGGCGGTGACCAGTGGCATCAAGGAAATACGGGAGGTCATGAAAAAGGCGGAAAGCAACCGGCTATATGGTGAGAAGACCATAGTTTTTGTTGATGAGATACATCGCTTTAACAAGGCCCAGCAGGATGCCTTTCTTCCTTTTGTGGAAAAGGGCAGCATTATACTTATTGGCGCTACTACAGAAAACCCATCCTTTGAGGTGAACGGAGCGCTTCTTTCCCGTTGCAAGGTTTTTGTCCTGAAGGCTCTCACGGAGGATAATATAGCAGGACTTCTGCGGCGTGCCCTAAGTGATGAGCGGGGCTTTGGTGGACAAAAGGTCAGGATAGCAGATGAACTGCTGTTAAAATTGGCGTCATTTGCCAATGGTGATGCCCGTAAGGCATTGTCTATACTGGAAATGGCAGTTCTGAATGCCCAGGTCGGAGAAGATGGAATCGAAGTTACCGGAGAAAATATAGAGCAGTGTACTTCCCGCAAACTGCTGTTATATGATAAGGATGGCGAGGAGCATTATAATATAATTTCGGCCCTGCACAAATCAATGCGTAACTCCGATCCTGATGCGGCAGTTTATTGGTTGGCGAGAATGCTTGAGGGTGGGGAGGATCCATTGTATGTGGCCAGGAGAATCACCCGGTTTGCCAGTGAAGATATTGGACTGGCTGATCCACGGGCCCTGGAAATTGCAGTGGCAGCTTATCAGGCCTGTCATTTTATTGGTATGCCGGAGTGCACGGTGCATTTGACCCAGGCCGTGGTTTATATGGCTCTGGCACCTAAATCAAATGCCCTTTATGTGGCCTATGGCATGGCCCGCAAGGATGCGGAGGAGAGACAGGCTGAACCGGTACCTCTTCATTTGCGGAATGCTGTGACCAAACTGATGAAGGAACTGGATTATGGCAGGGATTATCAATATGCCCATGATACTGCTGAAAAGCTGACCAATATGGAATGCCTGCCGGAAGACTTACGGGGCAGGAGCTATTACCATCCTACCAATGAAGGGCTGGAAGGTCGATTTGCACAGCGTCTTAAGGATATTAAGACCTGGAAGGGAAAACACAGAAAGGACACCAAATAGTGGTAGGTGGAGGAAAATAAATCCCGGCAGGTATAGCTTTTTTCGCGGACTGAAAAGCTGATAAATTGCTAATTGGAATATTTTTCTTGACAAACCTTTGGGATTGTTGTTTAATACAAACAAGTTCAAAATTAATACTGAACAAACCTATGATGTGGAGATCAAGCAAAAGGGGCACTCACAGAGAGTCCGGGCAGCTGGGAGCCGGGCAGAACGCTGATTTGTAAATGGACCACAGAGG
>NZ_JAILFV010000107.1 GCF_024697385.1 Anaerovibrio sp. | reverse complement strand
TTGTTCAAATTTTTCTTCTTTAGAAGAAAAATCTTCCAATTAGCGTTTCAACGAGCTGGGAGATATGCTCGCCAGCTGTTGTAGTTTGTTTTCCCCCACCTAAAGAGGAAGGGGACATCTTAAAGCTCGTTATATCAAATTTCCATAATTATTGGCAAAATCATCGGACGGCGACGGGTACGCTCGAAAATAAACCGCCCCAAAGCATCACGCATGGCAGACTTCAGCCCTGACCACTCTGTAATACCTTCATCCTCACACTTTGCCAGCGCTTCCTCTACGCGATTGCGAACATCATCCATCAGTTCTTCTGATTCACGCACATATACAAAGCCACGGCTCACTATATCCGGTCCGGCAACAACCACGCCCTGTTCCTTGTCCATGGTAACCACTATGATGATAATACCATCCTGGGACAGCTGACGACGGTCGCGGAGCACTATATTACCCACATCGCCGACACCAAGGCCATCAATGAGAATGCGTCCTGATGTAACCCTACCGGCAACACAGCCCTTATTCTTGGTGAATTCCAGAATCTGGCCATTTTCACCGATAAAGATATTGCTCTTTGGCATTCCCAGCTCCTGGGCCAGCTTGGCATGCTTAATAAGGTGACGATACTCACCATGAACAGGTATAAAGAACTTCGGCCGAACCAGGTTATGCATCAGTTTCAGCTCTTCCTGGCTGGCATGGCCGGAAACATGAATACCATTTTCCCTGCCGTATACCACATTAGCACCCAGCTTTAACAGATTGTCTATTGTCCTGGAAACCAGTTTTTCATTTCCAGGAATAGGAGTAGCAGAAATAATAATGGTGTCCCCAGGCACAATGCTTACCTTGCGGTAATCTGACTGGGACATCCTGGTCAGTGCAGACATAGGCTCGCCCTGACTGCCTGTAGTAATAATAACGATTTGATCCGGCGGATAATTATTGATTTCATCAATATCGATGATTGTCCCTTCCGGAGCATTGATATATCCCAGCTGCAGGGAAATATTAACTACATTGACCATACTTCTGCCCAAGACTGCCACCTTGCGCTTATATCTTATGGCAGTATTGATGACCTGCTGAATCCTGTGAACATTTGATGAAAAGGTTGCCAGGATTATACGGGCCTGAGCATTATGAAACGGCTTGTCAAAGGATGAACCAACAGTACTTTCACTTGGAGTATGACCTTCCCTCTCCGCATTGGTACTGTCAGCCATCATTACCAAAACGCCCTTGTTCCCCAGATCGGAAAAACGCCTAAAATCAGTCATCTTCCCATCAATAGGAGTGTAGTCCAGCTTAAAATCACCGGTATGGACAATAGTACCAATAGGAGTTGTAATGGCAAGGCCTACGGCATCAGGTATGCTGTGATTTACACGAATAAAGTTTACACTAAACAATCCGGCCTTGATTGTATCACCCTGTTTTACCGGGTGAAGCATTCCGGAATCAACACCGTTTTCCCGCAGACGGCCCTCAAGAATACCCAAGGTAAGTCTCGTACCATATACAGGCACATTAATCTTCTTCAGTACATAAGGCAATGCACCGATATGATCCTCGTGACCATGGGTAAGTACAATGGCCTTTATCTTATCCTGATTTTCCAGCAGATATGTAAAATCCGGTATAACCAAATCTATACCCAGCATTTCTTCATCAGGAAAGCTCAACCCGGCATCAATAAGCAGTATTTCATCATCGTATCGAACGACAGTCATATTCTTGCCAATTTCGCCCAAGCCACCCAAAGGAATAATCTGTAATTTTTTCTCTTTTGGCAAAAAACACGCACCTCCATAACATTTATTTGTCATAACATCACGATAAAATCCGAATCATATATAACGACCACATACCATACTTTTGTACCAAATGACATGCAGCGTTTAAGCGACGCATGAAAAGCACCCGATTCACAACAAGGCCGTACCAGTTACAACACAAAACTGTGCAGTCCGACGCAAAGGCCGCCACCTGAAAGGAAGGAATCCGCTGCTCCATATTCATCGCATTATGTTATCCTTTTACTATTTAACAAGAAAAGATAGTACTTAAAGATTACTTTATAGGATAATTGACCGAACAAATCATTACTTTGCATTATAAGACATTTTTGCCTTATTTGTAAAGTATTTATCACTTGATTATAACGCCGTTGTTCAAATTTTTCCACTTATATCCATTCACATGCCAAGCTTTTTCATAATATATAAAAGCAGTGGCATAATCAGAAGTTATGCCACCGCATCATATTATTCATACTTTTTTAAAATCTTGGCCAGATGTTCCCTGTAATCCTTGACCACCTGCGGTGAACCCAGCAGTTCAACATCATCGCCAAACCTTACCAGCCAGCTGAAAAAGTTAGTTGACACATATACCTCTGTAGTCAGGCGGAAATGGTTGTTGTCCATAGGACGTATATCCACCTCGGTGCCAAATCTATCAATCATTATCGTAATAAGACTGTTACGGCACTTCAATTTTATTTTGTGTTTATTCTCTTCATTGGCCATCATATTGAATGCACACTGGGAATAGTCTATATACATATCCTTGTTGCGCTTTCTGGCTGCCGGCCGTTTCGTAACAATCAGGGAAGGACCATCTATTCTGTCAATGCGAAAAGTTTTATTGTTCCCAGTACTTTCCTCATAACCAACAAGATAATAATGATCTTCGTTCCATTTCATAAAAAACGGACTGATGATATATGTCTTTCCATTATGTTTTGGGTGAAGCTGTTTGAGAATGTCATATTCATTATACTTGAACTCAATCTGTTTCTTATTGACGATCGCCCTGGTAAGCTTATCAATGGTTAAATTGATATTTTTGGCATAGGGTTTTACATTCTTATTAATATCCTTGTTCCACAACAATTCCGCCGCCTGGTATTTGCTGCAGAGCTTTTGCAGACGGGTAATCAGTGCAGTAGTGGATTTAGCTGAAATAATCTTGGCTGCAGCCACTGCATCCACCAACAGCTTAAGATCTGACAGCTCAAAAATCCTGTCTCCCATGAAGAATGAATTGTTGGAGGATTTGGTAATAACGACATCATAGCCTGAAGCAATCAGCAAATCCACATCGTCTTTTACTGTCTTACGATTAACAGACAGTCCATGTTCCTTCATTTTGTCTATTATTTCTTTGGTTGACAACTGATGCTCCTGATCAGTTTCTTCATTCAACATCTTTAAGAGCAGCAAAATCCTTGCCTTCTTATTACCTTTGACACCCTTTGTGACAGCACCCGAGTTAATCTCACCATCATTAATATAATCATATGCCATCGTAATCACTCCTGCCCTGCTATAAAACACCTTTACAAGCCAACACGATGAATTTAATATCCTATATCCAGATTATATATTACTTAAATTAATTAAGTTTTAACAAATTATATCTTCTTAGTCAACAAAAACATAATATTTCAAAAATTGACAACCTGATTAAGATAATTTTTCATCATTTTTCTTCCTAAAGGGGTCAGAATAGACTCAGGGTGAAACTGCATTCCATAGATAGGGTACTGCCTGTGCTTGAGGCCCATAATCATCCCGTCAGCAAGCTTGGCCGTTACCTGAAGACAATCCGGCAGGGATTCACGCTCTACCACCAGGGAATGATAACGCCCTACCTCCACCTCAGGTGGCAAATCAATATATATTTCTGAACTGTCGTGACTAATTATTGATGTTTTTCCATGAAAAATCTCTCCGGCGCCTACCACCTTGCCACCAAAAACCTCTCCAATAGCCTGATGTCCAAGACAGATTCCCAGGATAGGAATCCTGCCCTTCATATAGTCAATAAGTTCCTCTGTAATACCGGCATCCTTTGGCACGCCAGGACCCGGGGAAAGGATTATGCCTTCATAATTTCTTTTTGCAACTTCCTCTACCGTTATCTGGTCGTTGCGGATTACCTCCACCTCTGAACCAAGGCTGCTCACCAGCTGATAAACATTATAGGTAAAAGAATCATAGTTATCTAAAAGCAACAACATCATTCTCCACCTCCTCCACTACCTTAAACATGGCCTTGGATTTTTGCAGGATTTCATTATACTCAAAATCCGCCCTTGAATCATATACTATACCTGCACCGGACTGAATAAATGCCTTATCGCCGTCTATCACCATAGTCCTAAGAGTGATGCACATATCCATATTTCCATTAAAATCCATATACCCGACTGTCCCGGAATAGGCACCGCGCTTCACAGGCTCCAGCTCCTGTATTATTTCCATGGCCCGCAGCTTTGGAGCACCACTCACAGTACCGGCAGGGAAGCATGCCTTCAGGACATCCATAGGGGTGTAGCCCGTTTTCAGCGTTCCCATGACCTCAGATACCATGTGCATCACATGGGAGAAACGCTCCACCTGACGAAGCTTGGTGACAACCACACTGCCAGGCTCACTTATTCGCCCTATATCGTTCCTAGCAAGGTCTACCAGCATGGAATGCTCGGCACATTCCTTGATATCTGCAACCAGCTCAGCTTCCAGGGACTTGTCCTCATCCTCAGAAGCCCCCCGTCGCCTGGTACCCGCTATTGGATATGTATATACCTGACTTCCCGAAACCTTTACCAGCATTTCCGGGGAAGCAGCAACAAACTTCTTCCTGCCGAAATTCAAATAAAACATATACGGAGAAGGATTCACCTGACGAAGCCTGCGGTAAAAATGAAATGCCGGTTTTGTCACCTTTTCACGGAATTGACAGGATGGTACCACCTGGAAAATATCTCCGGCCACAATATAGTCCTTACATTTTTTTATTATTTTTTCAAACTCCTGGGGCATTGTTCCGTATTTGCCCAGAAAATCCACCTTGTTAGTACGCTTTGCGGCCTTTACCTCCGGCGTTTTGACAGGGGAATAAAGCCTTTGCTCAATTTCGCCCATGTATTTTGCTGCAGCCTCATAAACCTCATCCAGCTCCTGTCCATCATTTACACTTGCCAGATAAATAAGCTGGGAAGCATTTTTTTGCTGGTCAAATACCATCAAAATACGGCATATCATAAACTGACCCAAGAGCTCATCCTGATCAACATCAGCATTTCTGACCCGGTCAAAGACGGCCGAAATTTCATAATTAAAATAACCTACCGCACCGCCATTGGCCAGAGGAAGCTCCTGATTGCCAATGGCACTTTTCAGGCTTTCCATATATCTGTTAATCGTTGACACCGGATCACCATCCAGTGCCTTCATTCTGTCCTCCTCCTGGACCAGCAGACGATTACGATATACCTGAAGGTTAATAAACGGCTTGGCACCTATAAATGAAAACCGCCCAAATTTCTGATGGGCATCAACGGACTCAAGAAGGAATCCCTTGTCTTCTCCCACCAGCTTGTAAAAGGTTGAAACCGGTGTATCAAGGTCTGTAAAAATCGGCATACTTAGAGCTACTATATTTGCTTTGTCGGCTAATTTTTTAAATTCCTCCAATGAGGGCGTCATTTTCATTACTTCACCTTCTCATCCAATGCCTGTCTGATATCAGAAATCAGCCCGGCAGCCTCTTCCATCCTGTTCTCCATAATGAGCTTTACTACGGCAGAGCCAACAATGACAGCATCTGACTTGGCTGCAGCCTCCTGAGCGGCCTGTGGTGTCCCAATACCAAAGCCAACAGCACAAGGAGTATCAGTCTGTTTTTTTACATTTTCAATAACATTGTTAATCGGGGTATAATCTATTTTTCTTACACCGGTTACACCATTTACTGATACACAGTAAATAAAACCATCCGCCGTAGTGCATGTTTCCTTAATGCGGTTTTCAGTGGTTCCCGGAGTGACAAATTCCACCAGATGCAGCCCCTGCTTTTTACAAAGCTGCTTCATCTCACCGGATTCTTCATGGGGTACATCAGGAATTATAAATCCATCAATACCGGCTTCCCTGGCATCAACAGTTAATTTTTCAAAGCCATAATTCAACATGTTGTTAATATAGCCCATTCCCAAAATTGGCACCTGGGTAAATTTTCGTATCTCCCTTACCAGATCCAAAACCTTCGGCAAAGTCATTCCCCTTTGAATTGCCTGATAGGATGCTGCCTGGATAATAGGCCCATCCGCCATGGGGTCTGAAAAAGGAATTCCCAGTTCAATAATGTCTGCACCGGATTTTTCTGCCATCTTAACAGCATCAATGGTGCCCTGTATATCCGGCATGCCTGCTGTAAGGTAAATAACCAGTCCCTTTTTGTTTTGAGCTGCCAACTCCTTGAATTTATCCTGTAAACGACTCATAATCAAAGCTCCTCTCCCAACGCTTTTGCTACCTGCTGTACATCCTTGTCCCCACGGCCTGACAATGTAACTACCACTACCTCATCACTTGTGGTTTGCGGCATGAGTTTTTCCAGATATGCCAATGCATGTGAGCTTTCCACTGCAGGAATAATTCCCTCTTCCCTTGATAACAGCTGGAATGCATCCAATGCCTCCTGATCGTTGATACCAACATATTTCACTGTACCTTCATCATGGAACATGGCATGCTCAGGACCGACTCCCGGATAATCCAGCCCTGCTGAAATGGAATATACCTCTATTACCTGACCATCATCATCCTGTGCCAAATAGCTATATGCCCCATGAAGTACTCCAGGCCTGCTGGCCGGATTGGACAAGGTCTGGGCATTATCCCCGACAGCCGGACCCCTGCCGGCAGCCTCGACACCTATTTTCCGTACATTGGCATCATTTCTGAATTCATAAAAGGTTCCGATAGCATTGGAACCACCACCAACACAGGCAATAAGGTAATCCAGGCGCCCATTGGTTTCCTTGAGAAGCTGCTGGCGTATCTCACTGCCAATAACAGACTGGAAATCACGAACCATTGTAGGATATGGATGCGGGCCTACCGCCGAACCGATAATATAATGAGTATCCTCAATATGAGCAGCCCAATACCTTATGGCCTCGCTGGTAGCATCCTTTAAGGTGGATGTGCCGGTAGTCACAGGTACCACCTCTGTGCCCAGGAGCTTCATCTTGAACACATTCAGCTTTTGGCGCTCGATATCCACAGCACCCATGAAAACCTTGCATTCCATACCAAACAGAGCTGCTACTGTGGCAGTTGCCACTCCATGCTGGCCTGCGCCTGTCTCGGCAATTATACGCTTTTTGCCCATGCGCTTTGCCAAAAGCACCTGTCCCAGTGCATTGTTTATTTTATGGGCTCCGGTATGAAGCAGATCCTCCCTTTTAAGAAATATTTTTGCCCTGCCATAATGCTTTGTAAGCCTTTCAGCGTAATATAAGAGTGTAGGACGGCCGGCATACTCCATGTAATAGCTTTTTAATTCCGCCAAAAAATCCGGATCATTACGATATTTTTCATATGCAGCCTCCAACTCAGTGAGAACCGGCATTACAATCTCCGGAACATACTGTCCACCATATTTTCCAAATCTTCCCTTTGCCATAATTTATTCCTCCTAAATCTTTTTACATCAATGCAAATTTTCTGGTTTGTTCACCAACATTATCAGCAACCACAAGGCCCTCACCTACTAAAATCCCATCGACTCCGGCTTCGTGAAGCTGCCTTACATCCTCCAGGGTGTGTATACCACTTTCACTTATAAGTGTTCTCTGTCTGTCTGCGTATTGCAGCAGCTCCCTGGTATTATCTATGGTAGTTTTAAACAGCTGTAAATTGCGATTGTTGATCCCAATAAATCTTGCCGGTGTTTTTAAGGCAATTTCCATATCCCGCCGGTCATGTACCTCCAGCAGTGCATCCATCCCCAGGCTCCAGGCCGTATATAAAAACTTCTTCAGTGTAGCCTCATCAAGGATACGAACAATAAGCAGGATTGCATCTGCCCCCAGCATTCTTGACTCATATATCTGATATTCATCTATGATGAAATCCTTACGCAATATGGGAATATCCACCATTGACCTGATTTTTACCAAATCCTCGTTTTTGCCCAGGAAATGTGGATCGGTATGAACTGATAACATGCTGGCTCCATTTTTTTCATAAATTTCAGCTAACTGGGCAGCCGTATAATCATGCTGAAACCTTCCCTTTGACGGTGATTGCAGTTTGCATTCTGCGATCAGGTTCCAATCTCGCTTCTCAAATTTCAGGCTCATGGCAAAACCGCCCATTTTCACTTGTTCTTTTATGCTGTCAAGGGGCATCTCTGCTTTTGCCCTATCAACTATATCCCGTTTCTTTTCCACTATTTCAGCCAAATAATCCCTCATACTTCTCTTCCTTTCCTGCCTGCTGCCTCCAGGAATTTCCTGATAAGCTCCTTGGATTTGTTACCATTTATTTCCATGGACCCTGAGGCATCTATACCATAGGGATGAAACAGCTTGATTGCTTCACCTACATTGTCAGCACTAACTCCTCCGGCTATCATGTACGGCTTTTTGAGGCTGCATATCTCTCCGGCAGCTTCCTGCCAGGCAAAGCTGATGCCACTTCCTCCGGCTGTGTTTTTGCTGTAGCTGTCTATGAGCACAATCTCTGCCGGATATGCTTCTGCTTTTGAAACGGAGAAATCATCCCCATAACGAAAGGCCTTTATAACCGGCAAATCAATCTGTTCTGCATATTCTACCTGCTCACTGCCGTGAAGCTGAACGAAGTCAAGGCCACAATACTCTGCCAGCTCATTCACCTCGGCCAAATCCTGGTTGACAAAAACTCCCACCTTTTGAGGCCCCTTTATTGCATCACATATGGACCTTACCGTTTCCGGCGGACAGTATCTGCGATATTGCTTATTCATGATAAAGCCGATATAATCAGCATTCCCTGCCGCCCGGGCCGAATCAATATCCTTGATGCCGCAAATTTTAATGTTAACCATAGACTCGCCTCCAAAAACAAAAAAACCATTTCCCTCCACATACGACTATAAAGCCATATATGGGGCGAAATGGTTTCGCTGTGCCACCCAATTTCAGTGATAAAAAAAACATCCTGCCCCAATCCGAGACAAAATGTTTGCGCCACTCGTAATATCACTCTCTTAAGTACGGGAAATAAATCCGATACTGCAGCCCAATAACGGTGGCAACCGTTCCAGCCTAATTACCACATTTCCATGGCTTTCGGTGGACTCTCTTGGGACCATTCACTTATCACTTTTCACAGGTCATCCCACCTCCGGTTCCCCGGCACCTGCTCGCTGACAAAAGTTGGACAAGCTACTATTTCCCAATCAATGATTTCAAGTATTCAACTTTCAATATGGTCATGTTATTACATTTATGGTGTTATGTCAACACTTTTTTTGTAAACTGTCCTTCTTGATTGAATTTTAAACAAAAAAACTGTAAAGGGAGTACACCAATATCCCCACCACAATTGCAATAACAGCCAACGGCAAAGCAACAAAGACAAATCCCGCTATCAGCACTGCTACAGCAGCCGCAATCAATATTTTAGTCAGGAAGCCACTGCCGGAAGAAATTCTGATAATACGCGGGCCACTTCCCCGCCTGCCATTCCAGCCACTGCTACCACGACTGCCATAGCCGTAAAACCTACTTCCCCTGTTATCAGATTGCTGGTCCGTACTGTTTGAATCAATGGTCACTCCATCATAAGCATGGCTTTCACCCTTTTGCATCTCCCGCACATTACCTGTATGGCAATTCGGACAGATTCCGTCTGCATTAAGCTCTTGCCCACACTGCGAACATATCATGTCTGATCACTCCCTTACACAAAAAATACCGGACCGGTGTTACTGACCTTAACTATTTCATCCCTGTCTGACAATATATCAAGATACTCAGAGATTCCTCTGCCATTAATCATGAGCTCCGGTGCTATTTCCTGCAAAGGCACCAAAACAAAAGACCTCTCAAGCATATATGGATGGGGAATTACCAGCTCAGGGAGCCTTACCTTGATCCCCTCAATGTAAAGCAGGTCCAAATCTATTGTCCTGGGTCCCCAATGCTCATGGCGAACCCGTCCCAACCCCCGTTCAATATCCTGACAAAGGGACAACAGGTCGTGAGGCTTCAAGGATGTCCTGACCAAAAGCGCCCCATTCAAAAAAAAGGGCTGCTCAGTATTTCCCCAAGGTGGAGTCCTATACAATGATGATACACTTATAAGCTGAATTTTATCTGAAGCCGCCAGCTGATTTACAGCAGCTTTTATATTGGCTTCCTTGTCCCCAATATTCGAGCCGATACTGATATAACAATCATATGTACCTAACATATTATAATTCCTGTAAATAATCCTGCCTGTTGCGGACAAGGCGGATGCTCACATCCTTAAAAACCCCTTGTATCGGTGCACCAGGCTTATGAATAATAACCTCAAGGCCTTCAATCAGATCAAAGCCACGGAAGATTTCATGGGCTATTCTGTCCGCCAGCCTTTCCAACAGTTTCACAGGACTGCCTTCCACAATCCTTCGTACCCTGTCAAAAACAGCGGCATAATTTACGGTTTCATCAAGGCAGTCTGTGGCACCGGCATTATGTAGGTCAATATACATTATTAAATCAACAATAAACCTTTGTCCCAGGGTATTTTCCTCAGGCAGGGCCCCATGCCGCCCATAGAATTCCATACCGGATAAATATATACTATCCATGTCTCTCTGCTCCCATAATTGCATCGGTAATACGGCACATCTTTACAATCGGGGCCACATCATGCACACGCATGATATCACAGCCCTTCATGATTCCCACTACACAGGTGGCTCCTGTGGCTTCCATCCTCTCATCCACCGGCAAATTCAATGTCTTGCCAATAAAGCTTTTGCGGCTTGTGCCAAGAAGGACCGGATACTGACAGCCCTCTATCTCCCCGATTTCCTCCAAACGCTTCATCACATATAAATTATCCTCACAGGTTTTGCCAAAACCAATCCCAGGATCAAGGATAATATTATCCCGTTTGATACCTGCTTCAATGGCAATTTTAATGCCATCACCAAAAAAAGCTTTCATGCAGTGGATAATGTCACCATTATATTCAGTATTGGCCTGGTTGTGCATGAGTATCACAGGCAGATTATACCTGGCTGCGACCTCAGCCATCAGCCCTGGCTCCTCACTGTATTGCAGGCCCCAGATATCATTCAGTATATGCACACCTGCCGCTGCAGCAAATTCAGCAGTCTCTGACTTGAAGGTATCAATAGATACCGGCACCGGGCAGGCCTCCAATATCGGTTTGAGGTATTTTTCCAGACGCTGAATCTCATCGGAGGCTGACATGGGACTAAAACCCGGTCTGCTGGATTCAGCTCCAATATCAATTATATCAGCCCCGGCCTCCACCATTTCTTTCATGTGCTTTATAGCAAGATCAACATCATTCCACTTACCACCGTCAGAAAACGAATCCGGAGTGACATTCAAAATCCCCATAACCAGAGTTTTTTTCCCAAGCTCCAATGTCTTCCCATCCGGCCATCTATACAATCTTTTATTCATTACTGTTCCATCCTAACATATTCCACGCCTGCTGATACATATGACTGTCCTTCCTGAGACATCCCCTGGAGGCAGAGGTAATCGTTCGGGTACCATTGGCCATATCACCGCGCATCATCATACAAAGCTGCTGGGCCTCCATGATTACCAATACTCCCTCAGCCGCAAGACCTTTTTCCACAGCCTGGGCAATCTCCTCCGTCATGCGTTCCTGCAGCTGTGGCCTATGTGATATGATCTCCACCATTTTGGTAAACTTACTGAACCCGGCAATCATACCATCATGGGGCTTATATGCTATAGAAACACGGCCAAAGAAGGGCACCAGATGATGTTCGCACATCGAATAAAAGGGAATATCCCTGACTGCCACGATTCCATCATTTTCAGCCGAAAACAATTCTCCCCATACCTTATCAGTATCAGTTCCATAACCGTCAAACAAGCCTGCATACATTTCAGTAACCCGTGCCGGCGTTTTTTCCATCCCTGCAGCCTGCAAATCAATGCCAATGGCTTCCAGGAATTCCTGCATCGCCTTTATCGCCTTCTGGTTCATAGCTTATCCCTTTCGTTTTATCATCATTGCATCCCCAAAGGAAAAGAAACGATATCTTTCCTCAACGGCCTTTTTATATGCCTCAAGAACGAATTCCCTGCCGGCAAAGGCACTTATCAGCATGATAAGCGTTGATTTTGGCAAATGAAAATTGGTAATAATCCCATCCACGATTTTAAACTCATATCCCGGGTATATGAATATATCGGTCCAATCTGTTTTGCCAGCTATTTCTCCCACTCCGGAGGCCGCAGATTCCAATGTGCGGATAGAGGTAGTTCCCACCGCTATTACACGCTTGCCGGCCGCCTTTGTGGCCTTTATAAGGTCTGCTGTCTCCTGGGAAATGCTGTAATACTCCTTGTGCATCACATGGTCCTCTATGGTATCCACGCTGACAGGTCTGAAAGTCCCCAGGCCTACATGCAATGTTACAAAGCCCATATTAACACCCATTTCCTGCAGGTCATTCATCTGTTCCTTGGTAAAATGCAGGCCGGCAGTAGGTGCTGCAGCTGAGCCCTTTTCCCGGGAATATACCGTCTGATAACGCTCACTGTCTGCAAGCTTCTCATGAATATATGGTGGTAATGGCGTCTCACCCAAACGGTCAAGAATTTCCTCAAAAATCCCCTCATAGCTGAATTTAACAATTCTGCCACCAAAATCAGTGCTTTCCTGTACGGTGCATACCAGCTCATCACTAAAACGAACAACCTGTCCGGCTCGGGCCTTGCGCCCTGGCTTTACCAGAGTCTCCCAGGTATCACCATCAATACGACGAAGCAAAAAGACCTCTACCTTGCCACCTGTACCCTCACGCCAGCCTAAAAGCCTTGCAGGCATTACCCTGGTATCATTCAAAATCAATGTATCACCAGGCTCCAAAAACTCCTTTAGGTCATAGAAATGCTTATGCTCAATGCTTTTTTCTACCGGATCCAGCACCATCAAACGCGAAAAATTCCTTGGCTCCACCGGAGTCTGGGCAATCAGTTCCTCAGGTAAATCATAATCAAATTCTGTCAGCTTCATCTTTTCTCCCAAATATATCAGTACATTTTATAAATCTCAATATCAGTATAATAATGATGCAGAATATCCTCATATTTTTTCCCTGCATCTGCCATAGCCTTGGCACCATACTGGGACATTCCCAGTCCATGACCAAAACCATGTCCGTCAAATATTATATCCACAGATGTATTTTCCACCTTGAGCTTGGTCCCGGTCATTGCTGCCGGAGCTGCGTCAATGGTACCAGTATTCTTATGACTGGTATTCTTTTTATTATTATCCGGTGGAAGCTTGGCCATGCGTTCAGTACGGACTACAAAATAAGTGCTTTTTAGTCCAAAAATCTGACGAACCTGCTGTCCTGTAAGTACAACAGTCTGCCCAGAGCCCACGAATTTCACCCCGCTGGCCCTGCCGGAATCCAATACGCCATTAATACTTTTACCAACGGGCACCATGGAAATACTTTTCAGCTGTCCGATATTCTTTCCGGCTGCACTCAGGAGCTTCTGGACCTGAGCGGCCTTAAAGCGGACTGACCAATTATGGTATGGTGACTTGCTGTCATCATCCTTGACAGATCTAAGGTATGGCAGATTATTGCCCCATACATCCTCAGAATTCTCTGTGGAGCCTCCGGAGGAAGCATGATAAGGCGCATATATAGGCTTTCCCTGATAAGTCATCACCATGCCCTTGGTAGCATCCACGGCATCCGATGTTGTTTTCGACTCATTTGACAGGCCATCGTATACCTGACAGTGCGTGGAATCACATAAATCGTATCCGTCTCCCAGATGAGCCTTCTGGTTTTTCATATAAAAAGTATAGGTCCTGGCTGCTACTGCCTGAGCCTTTAAAGCTTCCATATTCCAGGCAGGAGACATTTCCGAAGGCAATACCCCTTTGATATAATCCTCTACCGATATCTTATTTACAATCAGCAGCTTGCCACCTACTATGCTGACCAATATCTGGCCGCGATATTCATTTTTATTGTATTTGATTCGCCCACCAGAGAATTTTTCCACAGGAACAAACAGCAGCTCGGAAACACCGCTGTTTTTACCATTGACCAATATAGAGTTCCCTTCCACAGACAGATTGGCAACAATATTGCTTCGGAAATCACCATGCTGTCGTCCATCAGAAGTGCCATATATGTGCATACCATCCACAGAGCTGATGCTGGCCGATGCCATACCGCTTGCCAGACCTACCTTTATTATGCTGGCCTCGGACTCATGCTTTCGCCATGAAGCCCTGTCATCAGTATCCTTTTTTTCTTCTGGTTTCACGGTAGAATCCTGCTTTTTCCAGGTGGTGGCAGGTTTTTTCCCTACACCGGGATACAGCATAGAAGCCTCTGCCAGGCCCTGTCCCAACACGGCAGTACCTATAAACAGGGCCAACAGCCCCTGTACAATGCCCTTACAGAAACACGATTTAATCATTGAATACACCTCTATCCTAATAATCAGGCCAATTGGCCATTTGCCTCCAAAAGTGCTCTTTTCCTGGCCTTTGCAGCCTTTTTTCTCTCTTTTCGTATCGCCCTGCTGTACCTCTCCTCTTCACTGAAGATACACCCACAATAGGGCTGCCGGTATAATTCCAGCTCCTTGCTGATATCAATTCCCTCCTGCCAGCCAGGACGAAAATCCTCATAGTAAAAATCCACACCGTATACCCGGGCAAAATGCTCTGCCGTTTCCTTCATAAGCTCATGCTGCTGATAAATACTATAAAACAATGTTGAGGAAAAGGCATCATATCCATTTTCAGCAGCAAATTTTGCAGTCTGCTCCAACCGCCAGGTGTAGCACATCCGGCATCGGCCATTTTCTACGGATTCAGCCGCCAAGGCCTTGCGCAAGAAATCACGCAGCATATAGTTATCATCAGTAATTATACGCATATCCACCTTTTCAGCAAACTCCCTGGCTGTTTTCAGCCTGGTATCCCATTCCTTATAAGGGTGAATATTGGGATTGAAAAAATATCCCGTAGGTTCTACACCATCTTCCCTGAGCTTTTTGACAGGATAACAGGAGCAAGGCCCACAACACATATGTAATAATAGATTCATCTTCACATCTCCGGATATGGAATCCCCAGGTGCTCATAGCCGGCCCTGGTAACCACCCTTCCCCGGGGGGTTCTGTTAATATAGCCCAGCTGGAGCAGATAAGGCTCATAAACATCTTCTATAGTATCGTTTTCTTCACTTATGGCAGCGGCCAGGGTATCTATTCCCACTGGTCCTCCACCAAACTTTTTGATCATTGCCTCCAGCATGCAGCGGTCGGTACGGTCGAGGCCCATTTTATCGACTTCCAGCCGCAGCAGTGCATCATCAGCAATACTGTCCGTAACTAAGCCATCACCGGTAATCTGGGCAAAATCCCTCACCCGTTTCAACAGGCGGTTGGCTATACGAGGAGTTCCGCGGGAACGACGGGCAATCTCCAGTGCTCCCTTATCCTCAATTTTGATATCCAATATATCAGCAGCCCTTTTAATTACAAGCACCAGTTCCTCAGGCTTGTAATATTCCAGACGGGAAATAACACCAAACCTGTCACGCAGCGGAGCAGCCAGGGCACCAGCTCTTGTGGTAGCCCCTATAAGGGTAAATGGAGCTATATCCAGCCTGATGGAGCGTGCGCTTGGGCCCTTGCCTATAACAATATCCAGGGCATAGTCCTCCATGGCAGAATATAACACTTCTTCCACATTTCTGGATAAGCGATGGATTTCATCAATAAACAGTACATCATGCTCATTAAGGTTAGTAAGCAATGCTGCCAAATCTCCGGAATGGTTTATGGCCGGGCCGGAGGTCACCCGGAAATTAACTCCCAGCTCATTGGCAATTATTCCCGCCAGGGTGGTCTTTCCCAGCCCCGGAGGACCATATAAAAGCACATGGTCCAGTGCCTCACTCCTTTTCAGTGCCGCCTTGATAAAAATATCAAGATTTTCCTTGACCTTCTCCTGACCGATATATTCCCTGAGGTGATGGGGACGCAGGCTGTATTGCCATTCATCTCCTGACTGTTCGTTTGTGGTAACCAGTCTTTCCTCATCAAAAACAATATCCTCCATCCCTTATCACCTCCTAGATAATTCCTTCAATGCCCTTTTAATCATTTCCTGGACATCAGTTGACGAATCAGGCGCACCCAGCTTCTGAAGTACTGTATTTACCTCTGCCTGACTATACCCCAGGGACATCAGGGCAGCAGCAGTCTCACTCAGCACATCATCAGCCACAGCATCCACGCCAATTCCTGTGCCGACAACCTCCGAATCATCCTCGCTCCCGGCAAAATGCAGCTTATCCTTTAATTCAAGTATCATGCGCTCGGCTGATTTTTTCCCTATACCAGGGAGACCTGTCAACAGCTTGACACTTTTACTCTGTATAGCCTGACTCAACGCCGCAGGAGTAATGGCACCAATTATGCCCATGGCGACCTTGGGACCAATACCGCTGACTGTAATCAGCAATTCAAACAGATCATACTCCTCCTGGGTCAAAAAACCGTAAAGGAGCATGGCATCCTCCCTGACGCTCAAATGGGTAAACAGCCTTGCCTCCTGTCCCTGCCTCAGACTGCTTCTGGTATTGTTGGACACAAATACACGATAGCCTACGCCGCCTACATCCAAAAGACAATAATCTATATAAATATACTCTACTTTTCCCTTTAAAAAACCTATCATATAGAAATCAAAACTCCAATTAATTTATTTTCCCTGTTCCAGGGCTTTTCTGAGCGCCTTAGTCATAACCCTTTGGTCCGGCTCCATGCCGGTCCACAATCTGAAGGATTCAGCTCCCTGCCCAACAAGCATCGCTTCACCATTAAGTGTTTTACAGCCATGCTCTCTGGCCGTCTTCAAAAAGAGAGTTTCAGCAGGAGTATAGATAATATCATAAACAAAAATACCATCTTGTACCTTATCCCACTGTATTGGGGGCATATTATCCACCTGAGGATACATGCCCAAGGGAGTGGCATTTATCAATAGCTCTGCCCCCTGCAAGGCCTGGTCAAAGGTTTCAGACTGCCAATCCAACAGGGATATTTCCATATACTGGCTGAAATAATCCACCAAAGGTTTCACCTTGGGAACATTGCGCACCCCAATTGTGAGGCTGGCGACCTTTTCCTGAACAAGGCCCCATATAATGGCTCTGGCAGCACCACCGGCCCCTAAAAGAACAGCATTTTTACCGGCAGGCTCAAAGCCATTTTGCTTCATTCCCTTAACAAAGCCCACCACATCTGTATTGTAACCAATCAGACGACCATCATCGTTCACTATCGTGTTAACCGCGCCGAGGATTTCAGCATCCTTATCAATGGCATCGAGGTACTTTATTACATTTTCCTTATGGGGAATAGTCACATTGAGTCCACACACCGAAAAGGCCTTCATTCCCTTTATTGCATCCTCAAGCATTTCATTTGCAACCGGCATGGCCGTATAAACATAATCTATCCCGGCCGCTTCAATAGCCGCATTCTGAAACACCGGTGACAAAGAGTGAGCCACAGGATTTCCAATAACCGATAATACTTTTGTCTTGCCTGTAATAATCATCTCGCACCTCAAAAAAGATAATGGAAAAATAATTCGGTAAATAACACATACATAGTCATTATAACGCCATTATTCATATTTTGCCACAGTCAAAGTCATCCGGTTGTCGTTTTAGCTGCTATATTTCATAATCCTTATCATTTCTCAGCTGTATAGCCTCAGCTATATGCAGGGCCTCTATGTTTTCTGTTCCTGCCAAATCTGCTATAGTACGGGCTACCTTTATGATACGGTCATAGGATCTGGCAGAAAGATGCATATTCCTGAAAGCCTGTTCCAAAAGTGACTGTGCTTTGGGCTCCAAAATGCAAAACCTTTGAAGTAAAGCATGATTCATCTGGGCATTACAAAACAGATGGTAGGGAGACAATCTTTTCAACTGAATTGCTCTGGCAGCCACAACCCTCTTCCGAATAACTGCAGATGGTTCAGCCTTGCTTTTGGAGGAAAGCTCCTCATATTTCACCCTGGAAATTCTTACATTAATATCGATGCGATCCAATAATGGCCCGGAAATTCTTTGATGATATTTCTTGATTTCACTGGGGGTGCACTCGCAGGGATGTTCCTTATCACCATACCAGCCACACCTGCATGGGTTCACGACCATCTGACCTTGATACTATGTAACGATTACCCCTTAAACCAGCTTAACGATAAACCCCTATTAAAATTTTCTAAGCCCCCGATATTACAAGGTTTATCGACATAGTATTGCACCCCACTAATATGTTTCCTGCCATCGGTTACTATAGAATTTTTTTATCAATCCCAACATTTGTATATACCAATAATGATAAAAAAGAGACAACAACCCTTTCCGGATTGCTGCCTCTTCTTATTTTACTGCAACTTCTATCCCACCAACAAACACCACCAGATAGTCATGCTGCCCCCTAACCAGAATATGGTCAATCAAAGCTATCCACATTCTCTCATCGTATTCTTTATTTACTTCCTCTACTTTCAAAAGCAACCATTCCAACAGACATTTTCTGTCCTGCCGATTAGATATTTCATTACTTAACCTCTCGTACTCCTTATAAATAGATTTATCATTCAAAGCCTTATACTTTTCTGCTACCCTATCCAACTTAGCTTTCAACTGTTTAGTGCCACATTCTTTATTTATGATACTGCTTATTTTAGTTCTAATCTTATCTGTATTCCCCAGCATTTTATCGACTGCTGTTTTAACAATGCCAGCAATTTCATTTTCATAGAGATGCGTCGATTTACAGGGCTTTCCTTTTACCGCATACTTCTTATTGCATCTATATATTATTTTTCTGTACTTAGTGTTCGAACCCCAAACCTTACGGCCGTACCATGCCCCACATACTCCGCATTTTATCTTATTGGAATAAAAATCCGGACCATAGCAATGCATACCATTTCTTCTGGTCATCTCTGCCTGAACAATTTTAAATACTGCGGGTTCAATAATTGCCTCATGATGATCCTCAACATAATACTGTGGTAATTCACCATTATTTTTCTTTCTTACCTTTTCTAAAAAGTTAGGACAGAATGTTTTCTGTAGCTTAGCATCCCCACAATATTTCTCATTTGTAAGAATTGATTTTACAGTAGAAGGATGCCATTTCAGTTTATCCCGTATAGTCCTTATACCCCTTTTTTCCAATTCCTTACAAATATAGTACGGTGAATATCCCCTAAGAAACAAATTGTAGATTAATTTTACAGTTTCTGCCTCCTCTGGGTTGATTTTAAAATCCCTATCATAACCTAAAAGGTTATTATCGCCTATTTTAATCTTCCCCTCTGCAAACTGTTTACGCCAGCCCCAGGCAGTATTTTCTGAAATACTACGGCTTTCCTCCTGAGCTAAAGAGCTCATTATGGTAATCAGGAGCTCACCCTTTGAATCCAGAGTCCAGATATTCTCTTTTTCAAAATATATCTCAACCCCTTTTTCCTTTAGGCTCCTCACTGTAGACAATGAATCAACTGTATTTCTCGCAAAACGGCTTACAGATTTTGTGATGATGAGGTCAATTTTACCAGCCATG
>NZ_JAILFV010000051.1 GCF_024697385.1 Anaerovibrio sp. | reverse complement strand
ATATGTCATATAATTGTTGCGTAAAATATTTTGTTTGTGCATACTTATATTTTACACCAAGAGCGTGGTCTTGCGAGACTGCGTTCTTATTTTTTTGTACAAAAAAGGACTGCCGACTAATTTCTTAGTGCGACAGCCCCTTTTCTTTATACAAAAAAAGGCAAAATGCCTGAGCATTTTGCCTGGATAATATTTAAAATTTATTTACTGATTGCCTTAAAGGCAGCTGCCTGGGCAGTCATCCCTCTTTCTGATGCCAACCTTTCAATGGATGAAGCTCCAAAGAATCCATCTATTTCCGGAACATTCTTGATTACATATGCTGCATCCTCCGGATCAGCTATAGGCCCACCATGACAGATAACCATAATATCCGGACGAACTTCACGCCCTGCCTTGATTATGGCACGGATTTTTTCACAGCAATCATCCAGGGTAACAGCGGTTTCAGCACCAATAGATCCCTTTGTGGTCAGGCCCATATGAGCAACCAGAATATCAGCACCTGCTTCAGCCATTGCCTTGGCCTGCTCAGGATCAAATACATATGGACAGGTGAGCATATCCAGCTTATGGGCTTCACGGATCATATCGACCTCAAGGCCGTAGCCCATACCTGTTTCCTCAAGATTTGCCCTGAATTTTCCATCTATGAGTCCCACAGTAGGGAAATTCTGAACACCATTAAAGCCTTGATCCTTGAGCTGCTTAAGGAAAATTTCCATAACCCGGAATGGATCAGTACCACAGACGCCTGCCAGTACAGGAGTCTTTTTTACAATAGGTAAAACCTCCTGGCCCATTTCGATAACGATGGCATTTGCATCACCATAGGACAATAATCCGGAAAGAGAACCTCTACCGGCCATGCGGAACCTCCCTGAATTATATATTATAAGCATATCTACATCAGCTTTTTCACTGCATTTTGCAGTAATACCTGTTCCTGCACCAACACCTACCAAAATCTTTCCCTGCTTTACCTGGTTACGAAAATCCTCTATAATCTCACTTCTGCTCTTCTTTAACATGTTTCTCCTCCTCACATAAAAACTTGCAACAACCCTTGTCACCATGAAGCTTATTCCTTATCTCCCGGAAGCTCCCATCAGTTCAATCAGGCGTTTTGCTGCAGTTTCAGCAAATTCCTGATCGTTTATATTATTATTCATTTCACAAATATCAACATTTTTATTATTGATTTTATCCTTCAGTGTATCAAAAAGTGCTTTTCGTTCCTCAACGCCATTAAAAGGCTGTCCATCAGCATCAATCATGGATACTCCCTGCTGTGGCAGCATAACAGTCATTGGTACTTCTGACTTGTCCCACTTCTCCGCCAATCTTACAGCAATATCCTTGTTCTCCTGTACAGTAGTCCTCATAAGGGTTACTGTTGGATTATGCTTATATAAATTACGGTTTTTAAACTGTTCAGGTACTGTTTCCATAGGCCCAAAATTTACCATGTCACAAGCGCCTACTGAAACAACCTGAGGAACTTGTCGTCTAATAGCAGCACCACAACGGTCCGGACCAGCTGTCAGGACACCACCTACAACCTCATCACACCACTCCGTAGTGGTAAGATCCAATACACCGGCAAAGAAACCTGCATCAATCAGGGCATCCATTGTCCTGCCGCCTGTACCGGTAGCATGGAATACCAGGACCTCATATCCGTGTGCTTCCAAATAGTCCTTGGCATAATTTATACATGGGGTAGTAACACCAAACATGGATGCTGCTACCAGTGGCTTTTCCTCTGTTTTTTCCTCCTTCAGTTTTTCTCGTCCTTCCACCATGCCCACAATAGCCAACACGGCATTACTAAAAATACAACGGGAAATCTTATTGAGTCCGGCAACATCCACTATGGAAGGAATCATGACAATATCACTGGTACCAACATATTGTGAAACATTACCCGATGCCATTGTTGAAACCATTACCTTCGGAACACCTATAGGCAACTCCCGCATGGCTGGAGTAACCAATGAGGTACCTCCACTTCCTCCAAAGGAGATAATACCATCAAACTTTCCTTCCTTATAAAGTTTTGGAACAAGAAGCTGCATTCCCTTTGACAATGCCTCCGTAGCCATCGCCCTGTCCTTGCGTTTGACAATTTCCCTGATATCCTTGCCTGCAGCCGCAGCAATTTCATCATTGGTAACATCCACCTCAAAAGGAGCTTCAAAAACTCCGGTATGAATCATAAATGGACGCAGCCCCAGCTCTTCCACGAGCTTCTTTACATACAAAAACTCCTTCCCCTTGGTATCAAAAGTACCTGCAATAGCAATAGTTTTCATTATCAAGCCTTCTTTCTCACCATCCTGATAATTTTGAACCGGTTCATTCTATGTTTTTATTGTAGTTTATTGTTTTATATATGTAAATGTGTTTATATTACTTTTATATGTGTTTTTATGCTCAATTTATCATTAAACATAAAAATAGTTGTGTTTATATTAACAAAAAATATAATGACACAACTATTGATTCTTATTTATTGTTATTTATTTGTCTTAACATATATTTCTTCGGTGAAATACCAACATACTTCTTAAACATCTTTGAAAACTGCATGTAATCACCATAGCCTACCCTAAGGGCAACCTCCTTACAGTTCAGCTGTGATTCCTCCAGAAGCTCTCTTGCCTTACCGATGCGATAATCCAACAAATATTTTGTAAAGCTGACACCGGTTTCCTTTTTAAATCTGCTACTAAGATATGTAGAGGACATATGGGCAATTAAAGCGATATCCCCCAACTGTACTGGTTCCATATAATGTTCTTCAATATACTGCCGGATGGAATCAACAACATTCCCCCGGCGCCAGTTCCGTTCTATCAGCTGCTGCACAGAGTTGTTGTCATTTGAATTATCAAAGAATTTAAAGGATTTTATAGTTCCCAGTACAGAATCCTCAATAGGGATACGATCAAAGGTAGAACCGCCGATATACCCCTGACAATCTGAATTCTTGTACAAATAGTGCATATCGGAAAGAGTATTGGCAGGACCGGCATAAATCATCCGTATTGCCTCCGGATTTTTTTTCTTGCACATGGCAAAAATCTCACTCATCAATTTTCTAGCTTCACCCAGAGAAATGTATTTTTTGGCACCAAGAATTCCTCCCTTGGTAAGTCCCAAGTGGATACAAATAACGTCGGCTCCCGCTGCCAGCATTTTTTCGGCTTCATCCCTGTTGGTAACAAAAGCCATGGTAAAAAGCCCCAGATGATTGGCCAGCCGGATGGTGGCTATCTCACGATTATAGGTACTTCCTTCCTGTTCAAGGGCATTTCTGAAATTTCCGTCTATCAATGCAATTGTAGGGAAATTAACTATTCCGGAAAACCCATTCTCCTTAATCTTATTAAGATAATCATACATTTGTATGGTGGGATCTGTGGCCATCAACCCAAAAAGCATAGGGATATCATCCCTTACAACGGGAAAGATTTCCCTGGTCCCCATTTCCATTACCTGTTCATTGTTATTACCAAAACAAAAATAGCTGGCTAAGGAACTGCGCCCCATTATACGGTATTTCCCGGCAGACAAAACCAGCAGCAAATCTGCTCCTCCCAGTCTTGCCAGCTTGGCAGTCATTCCCGATCCGACTGATGCACCTATAATATGGCCATTCACATGGAGCTGTGCCATAAGCTGACGCAATACCTGTTCCTTATCCAAGAAAATTCTCCCTTCATAAATTTCAATCTAATTAAAAGGCAGCCTCAACCTCAAATGAGTCAAAAATCAGCTTTGAATTAACAGAAGAATCATAAATATAGAATGTATGCCCTACAGTATTGTTCGAAAAAATAATTCCTACATTAACATAGCCAAATGAAGAAGAAAGTTTTTTTACCACGGTCCCCTGGTTGTAAAGTGTGACATCCAGATGAAAATCATTTACATAATTCCACGTATATCTCTGTCCGTTGAAAAATTCTCCTTCAATCATCACCTTACCATCATAGCAGGTAACATTGGTGGCATAATAAACACTGCGATAATTGGCCCTGGCCTGACTCCTCAATGACGAATGCTGACCAGACAATGATTTGCGGAAATTATCCAATCGCAACAACGCTTCACTGCGGGCCTTGCGTTCGGCCTCTATGCGCTTTTGTTCTGCAACAGCATGATACCTTATCAGGTATGCATCCAAATCCTTAGGCAAATTCCCCAGCTTCATGTTTTGGTCAATGGCAAAATTATCCATATGGGCATTATCCGCCATATTTGACAAACTGATTATCTTGTCAGAAAAATCCTTCGTAACCTTACCCGGTGCTGCCGGGTTATCAGGTGTGTTCACCAGCATTTCATGGACAGAATTTAAAATATCTGCTTCCATTTCCAGCCCGGACACCAAGGATGCATTATAATCCTTATACCTCTTGCCTGTCCTGATTTTTTTCAAATCCGCAGTTACCTGATTAAACCTTTTTTGTATATCCTCGTATTTGTGGATATAATTTTTGGTATTGTCAGATTCCGGATTGCCATCCAGATTATTTATCTCTGATAAAACAGTATGTGCTTCTGCCAATACATTATCTGCTTCCTGCACTTTATTAATATAGCGGTCTTCAATACCATAAAAATAACCAATAACCCCTAATATTACCACGAGAATCACTGCTCCCAGGGCAATCAACGGGCCCTTGCCAATCCTGTCCAAAAAACCACGATTATCAACAGGTGGCACATATTGCTGGTACTGATAACCATTGCCCGGAGTTTCCACAGTGGAATTATTTTGCAAGCTCTGAGGAGACACAACAGGCATCCTGACAGTATTTTCCGATGGCACGACCTGATTCATATCAGGCTTCGGTTTGCCACAATTTACGCAAAAATTATTACTATTTTCAAACCCACAAGAACAAATCCATTTTGACATTAAACTACTTCTCCCTCATTTATTACTTTACAACCAACTGCCATAATATATATCTCCCCATATAATATATGGTCACAATCAGCGGACTGTATTATGTATCATTGTCAGATTCAAACAAATCTATGCAATCCTGCAGGTCGCAGGCAGCTCCTTTGACGGATATTCTGTTACCTTCCTGAAAGAACGCCTCCAGCCACTCATAAAACAGCTCTTCAGATTCATGTTCCCAGGATTTTGATTCCAACCATTCCCGCAGCCTATGCTGACTAGTAAAGGATTTTTCAGTACGCACCTAAAGCACCTCCCCCAAAGCATCCGAATCAGACCAATTCAGGCAGCTTTTAATTCTCCCTCCGTAATCCAACCGAATTAACCCCTTTTGTTAATTTATTTTATTATTTTAATAATATCATAAACAACTTTTACAAACAAAATAAAACCTAAAATTAAATGTTAAATAGCTTAACATCCAATCTTAGGCAAAAATTAAATAATAATCCTTTTTATTCATATCCCGTATCTATCAAAATCCCATAATCTTCCACGATTACAAAAATCATATTTCAGGATATTCCCTGCCTCGCCATTGACTGATAACCAGCCGGCAGAAAAATTTATAAAAGTCATCAAACTTCTCTGTTCCATCCACGATTTCCCTAGGAAGACCAATCCTGCCTGAAATAGTGGACACAATATCCTGTGGAACACGCTCTTCCCCATTTTCATATTTTCTGTATACATTAGGTCCCAATCCGATAAATTCAGCATAAGTGACTAAACTGTCATCAGGCATTGTAGCGCGTCTGATTTCCAAAAGGCGGTCACTAACAACAGACATCTCCTCTCACCCTCTCCATATAATAAAAATGCCATTATTCAAAATTCTTCATGGAAGAAACTCCTTTGACTTTAGTTTTATAACGCCATTGTTCAAATTTTTCTTTTAAAAAGAAAAATCTTCCAATTAGCGTTTCAACGAGGTGGGAGATATGCTCACCACCTGTTAAAGCTTGTCCCCCCACCTATAGAGGAAGGGGACATCTTACACCGAGTTA
>NZ_JAILFV010000011.1 GCF_024697385.1 Anaerovibrio sp. | reverse complement strand
AGCTATGTGCCATCCGTAATAGATGGAGAGTGCCGGAAAAGACGCTGTTGGCCGTTGCCGTAATAGGAGGCAGCGTAGGGGCATTGTTTGCTATGTCATTATTCCATCACAAAACACTGCATCTTAAATTCAAATATGGTGTTCCGGCTATACTGCTGCTGCAGGTAATCGGAGTGCTTTGCCTTCATGCATCCAGGTAAGATAGATGATCACTTTGTATCATTATTTTCACTTGTGTAGTGTTATCAGGTATGGGAGGGATTAATATGTTAGGTTGGCGAAAGGCAGTAGTATATCTTTCAAGGGATAAGGATGATTGGTTGAAAGCCAGAAAGCTGTTGGAGTCAAACGGAATAGAATACACTCCCTTTGAGTCTGAGGAAGCACCGGTTGCAGGATGCTGTAGTCATCTCAAACCCGGAAATATATGGGGAACTAAAAAGCAGTATGTTTTTCGCATTGAGGTTTCATCTAAGTATAAAGAACAGGCAAATACAATATTGCAGGGGAATGTACTTCCGGTAACGGCTTGTGGCTTTCAGCTATGAGATAAAAAGGAATTTGTGTAGTGGTGCAGAAGTGGCAAGCATTACAGAAATTATATGATTATAGTAAGGGATTTTCTTAGGTTGGCGCTCCGTAGATTGCAGGAATACTGCTGCTTTCGTTATGATTGGCTCAACCCTGCTGTTGATACTCAGTCCATTAATTGTAGCTTATTTTAGAGATAGTGATGAATAATATCAGATTCCTGAGAATGTCTCCCTGCATTAGTTGGTTGAATGATTCTTCATTTTGGGTCATATGGGCAAAAGAACCGCATTTCAACAATTATCCCGTGTAGGCATTTTCAGAATCGTTTTTGAAGTTTTGCTTGTCCAGCCATTTTCGCTCATCTTCTGTTTCGGGAATGTCAATGCGCTCAATCTTAAAAATAACAGGGCGTGTTCCATCGTTGCAGCAGGCAATCATCATCCGCTCGTCATTGGTCCATTTATGCATGATTGAACCACCCTGCAGAGCAGTATAAACATAACGGCTGATGGCATCCCATGCCTCACCGCAGAATTTGCCGTTCATTAGATTATAGAAATCATCTTTTTCGGGGGTCCTTTTTAGCAAGAAAGTATCCCCTGCCTTAAAGCATGGGCAAGGTCCCGATTTAGGGTTGGCGAGATATTTTTCTTGGTACTCTGGAAATACTTTCGTTTCCAAAACAGTTATTTTGCATTCATGTTGCATTTTTATCACCCCGAAATAAAAGTCTTTTTTTCGTAATCCGGATATACCTGGTTATGCTTTTCGTATGACAGCGTGCAACTTCAGGCCCTTACGCTTTTCACAGCTTTCCAGTATAAGACCTGATTCGTCGCAGAGAACCTGCAATTCCTTTTGGTTGTAACAATGTACATCACCATATCCAAGAAAATTGAGGAAGGGAAGCTCAATCGTATTTACAAACCAGTGGAGGATACCCGTTCCCATAGTCATATCCCGAAGTATTAGCCGTCCGCCTATCCGCAGGCAGCGTTTGACATTTTTAAAGAACTCCTGTGGATTCGGATAGTGGTGAAAGCTTTGCGAGCAGATAATCACATCGAAGGCTTCAGCCTCGAAGGGTAACCGCTCACAATCACCGCAGACAAAGGTTGTGTTTGGGAGTTTTTTCGCCTTGGCTGCCTCTATCATTTTAGGGGTCAGATCAATACCCGTGAAATGAGCTTCCGGAAACCGATCTGTAAGCAATGACAGCATAGGAGCCGTGCCGCATCCGGCATCCAATAAGTCTGTAAATGGTTCCTTCTCTATTTCTGCCAAAATGTCAGGATAATCCTTTTTGCAGATATTATACACACCTGCATGAGCTGTTTCATATTTATCAGCAGCCCGTGTAAATTCTTTTTTTGATAATTCCTTATAACTTTCCGATGTTCTCATGTTTAATCTCCAAACGCTGTTTTATTTGTGTGCCAGAAGAAATACTGTTCCGATTATTAGCACTGTACCAATTATATCAATTAACCCAAAGCTTGTATTTAAGAATAGTATGGATAAAATAATTGCGGATAGTGGTTCCAGGGAACCTAAAATACTGGCCTCTGAAGGTTGGATATGTTTTATGCTGCCAAGGTAGCAACCAAACGCCAATACAGTACCAAAGATAATAATATAGGTATATATAAGTCCGGTGCCAATAGTCCAATTACCTGTGAATTGCCAGGGTGGATTAATGGGCATCAGCATAATGCCACCAATTAGCATTCCCCAACCAATTATTAAGGGGGCGCGCCATTTCCGTATAAGTCTTTTGGGTTGTACTGTATAAAAGGCTGCCGCAACTGCAGACAGTAACCCCCAGAATATGGCTGTAGGTGAAATGGATAAATAGTCCAGCCGGCCATGGGTTACCAGCAGGAAGGTTCCGGTCATTGCCATGAAAACGCATATTATTTCAATTAATCTAGGCAGTTTTCTGGTACTTAATGTTATGTAAATTATTATGAATACTGGCATAAGGTATTGAAGCACAGTAGCTGCTGCAGCATTTCCGTGTTTGATGCAGGCGAAATATGTATATTGTACGGCCAACATTCCAAATACAGCAAAAAGCAGTACCTCCCAAGCATCCTTCCTGTCATGCCAGATGGAAAAGAGGCTTTTCCTGTATATAAGCCGATCAGCTAAAAGCAGGATTATACCTGACAAAATCATACGGGATACTACCAGCCATTCAGTGGAAAAACCACAGTCCTGCAACAGATACTGACCGGCCACTCCGCTGCCACCCCACATTGAAGCACCAAAGCTGACCATGAATAGGCCCTTGCTTCTGTTCGTCATATACATGATCTCCAATTAAGTATGGTTATAATAGTTTGATGTTCCCCACCTGTAGGAGAAGGGGATTATACCTTGTCAAAAATCTATTTATTCACACCTATATAATAGCAGAAAAATATATAATGTGGTAACGGTCTACTGCCGTTCATTTCCAATTGCTGATGCAGCTTCAGTGTTTTGTAAAAAGATGGTCTGTTTATATGTCAGCCAAGTCTTTTCCTCTTGTGCAGGTAAATTACTCACGGCCCTGTTGGAGAATACAGGTCCTCCGGCAGGGCGTTTTTTTGCCCAGCTAGATATGGCAAAAAATATTGGTGAGTATAAAATGAAGTAAAAGGATACTTATTAGCTGACATTAATAGCGTGGCCATGCTGATCTGCACAATATGCTGAGGAGGGAGAAAAATGAGTAACAGGACATACCAAATTTCACCGTTTAAAATAGAAGAAATTGATGAATTATATAACAATATCAAAAAATTCCGGTCTACAAAATTTACATCCCAGTTGTTTGATTTTATAAAGCATTATCTCGACAATAATGATGAGGTGCCGGAGGGAATAAGCTTTGACGCCATATTGAAGGCCTGCGGGAAGATAGAAAGCATGCTGCTTGGTACATACCGTACCCCAAAGGAAATAATATCGAAAAAATATTGAGATGAAGTAAAATACGCAGCTCCTCTGAGCTGTAATGCTGTTTCCCTGGAGCAGGAAATCTCCTGCTCTGTAGACGGCCCTGACATTAACAATCCGGTGGGGAAATAGTTAAAGCTGCCCAGTTGAAATATTCTGAAAATTTGCAGGATTAAGTAATAGCTTTCTAGAATATACACCGTGTAGTCGTGAGAGATTATGGGGATATGAACTCTCACGGAGGAGTTTGTATGTTTTAGAAAGTGAGGTAGACCAAGTATGAAAAAGGTACTTATGTTGGCAGGGGATTTCGCTGAGGATTATGAGGTAATGGTTCCTTTCCAGGCATTAGGTGTTGCAGGTGTACAGGTGGATGTAGTATGTCCTGGAAAGAAATGCGGCGAAGCTATTAAGACTGCTATACATGATTTTGAAGGGGATCAAACTTATTCAGAAAAGCCAGGTCATTTATTTATCCTAAATGCTACTTTTGACGATGTTGCAGCAGAAGATTATGATGGCCTGTATATTACTGGTGGTCGTGCTCCGGAATACATACGCCTTGATCCGAAGGTGATAAATATCACAAAGTATTTTATGAATAACAATAAGCCTGTAGCTGCTATTTGTCATGGCATACAGGTACTTACCGCTGCAGATGTGGTCAAGGGGCGTACCCTCACTGCTTATCCGGCTGTAGGACCTGATGTAACAGTTGCCGGTGGAAACTTCCAGGATGTAGATGCAGATAAGGCAGTTGTTGATGGTAACCTTGTAACCTCACCAGCTTGGCCGGGCAATACAGCTATCTGCAAAGAATTTTTAAAGATTCTTGGCTAAAATCAGTTATGTGAATACACATGTAGAATTAATCC
>NZ_JAILFV010000193.1 GCF_024697385.1 Anaerovibrio sp. | reverse complement strand
TACCAATCGCTTTCGCTCTTGGATATTGCTCCAACAAACTATTGTATGTTTATTACTTCCGAAGAAGTAATACCATCATCTGGCTTGAATCATGTGTGCATGATTCCTGTTGCATTGTTTAGTTTTCAAAGAACACCGCCGACTTCATAAGTCAGCTTGTTTAGTATATCCTCTTATTAATCCCTTGTCAATACCTTTTAATATATTTTTCAGGGATAATAATGGTGGGCAGGGATGGATTCGAACCATCGTAGCCTACGGCGACGGATTTACAGTCCGTTCCCTTTAACCACTCGGGCACCTACCCAAAATAATGGTGACCCAGGAGGGACTCGAACCCCCGACCCCTTGATTCGTAGTCAAGTACTCTAATCCAGCTGAGCTACTGAGTCATGGTATAGGATGCTTTCAGTAGGAAAATGGTGGGCCCACCAGGACTTGAACCTGGGACCGACCGGTTATGAGCCGGTTGCTCTAACCAACTGAGCTATAGGCCCTTTTATACTGATAGAAAATCTCGCACGGCATAAGCAATGCGAGAATCGCAAACTATATGGAGCGGAAAACGAGACTCGAACTCGCGACCCCCACCTTGGCAAGGTGATGCTCTACCAACTGAGCTATTTCCGCATATTATGGAGCGGAAAACGAGACTCGAACTCGCGACCCCCACCTTGGCAAGGTGATGCTCTACCAACTGAGCTATTTCCGCATATGTATTTTATCAGTAGCCTCTGCTGACTGACAAAATACATTCTACTTATTTATCAATGCTTTGTCAATGCTTTTTTAGAAAAAACAAAGACATTATTTTACCAACTCATATCCTGCATCTGAAATAATTTTTGCAAAGCTGTCCATTGGTATGGTTTCTGTACAATTTACCAAGGCAGTCCCAGCCTCAAGATTTACATTTACTGACTCCACGCCATCCATTGCTCCAAGTACTCTTTCTACATTTTTCTGGCAATGTGCACACATCATACCATTAATTTTTAATTCTACCTGCATTACATTTTCCTCCTTATAATTAAAATTAATATTCTCAGATACAGTCTCCTGACTCAATTCAGCGGATGCTGTTCTGCGTAAATTCATCCCTTTTAGCCGTAGGGCATTAAGCACAACACATACACTGCTGAAACTCATTGCAGCAGCCCCAATCATCGGAGTAAGCCGTATTCCCCATATAGGGTACAATATTCCCGCCGCAACCGGTATACAAATTATATTATAAAAAAAAGCCCAAAACAAATTTTCTTTTATATTGACGATTACCTTTCGGCTTAAGTGAATGAGATTAACCACATCATTCAAATCATTTTTGGCCAATACTGCATCAGCACTTTCAATGGCAATATCTGTTCCTGCCCCAATTGCAATTCCCGCATCAGCCATTGCCAATGCAGGAGCATCATTCACCCCATCGCCTACCATTGCCACCTTGGCACCTGTGGCCTGCATTTTTTTAATATACCCGGTTTTCTCCTCAGGATGAACGCCTGCTATATATTCATTCAGCCTAAGCTGTGACGCAATCGCCGTGGCCGTATGCTCATTGTCCCCGGTAAGCATTACAACCTTGAGTCCCATTTTCTTCAGATTATCGATTGCAGCAAAACTTGATTGTTTAATCTCATCTGCTACACCTATAATCCCCTGTAATTTTCCTTCCGCTGCCATGAATAACACTGTTTTACCTGCATCACTCAGCTTCTCCGCTTTTTCCCGGTACTCAGCGGGGACGGTGCAATTCTGCCGGATAAATTCCAGGTTGCCGAGATAATATAAATCATCCTGGAGCCTTCCCATGATTCCCTGCCCCAAAACCGCCTTGAAATCTGTTACCGGATATTCCATATCAGCTTTCAGTCCGGCATGTTCTACAATAGCTTTACCTATTGGATGCTCACTGTTTTTTTCCAGGACAGCAGCTGCATGAATGAGCTGGGTCTCCGAAATGCCAACCGGTATAATGTCAGTTACCGAAGGACTGCCCTGCGTAATAGTACCGGTCTTATCCAATACTATGGCAGATACCTTGCTTACCATTTCCAGAATTTCCCCGGATTTAATCAGTATGCCATTTTCTGCCCCTTTACCAATTCCGGCCATAATTGCCACAGGTGTTGCAAGTCCCAGGGCACATGGACAGGAAATAACCAAAACAGACACCGCCATTGAGAAGGCAAATTCCATACCATATCCCAACATAAGCCAGATTACACCGGTGCACAGGGCAATCAACATGACTGCAGGAACAAACCAGCCAGCTATCTTATCAGCCAGCTTGGCCATAGGAGCCTTACTGCTGGAAGCTTCCTCCACCAGCCCTATCAGACGGTTAAGGGTAGAATCTGCTCCTACCTGACAGGCTTCATATCTGATTCTTCCGTTCTCATTTATTGTTCCCGAAACCACATTATCTCCCGGAAATTTTTCCACCGGAAGACTTTCCCCTGTTATTATGGCTTCATTAATAATGGTTTTCCCTTCTATAATAATCCCATCTGCCGCTATAATAGTCCCCGGCTTGGCTATCACAATGTCTCCCTTGACAAGCTGATCTGCCGGTATATCCGTTTCAGCGCCATTTCTCTCTACAATGACAATTTTAGGAGCATAATCCATAAGTTTTCTCAGGGCAGCCGTTGTACCATGTTTAGCCCGTGCTTCAAGATATTTGCCGATAGAAACCAGTGTAACTATCATTCCTGCAGACTCAAAATAGAGATTAGTGCTATATTGGCTTACCGACAAAAAATCACCATGGCCCATATACCACCCAATGAAATATATATTCACTATGCCATAAAACAGGGCAGATGCCGAGCCCAAGCCGACAAGGCTGTCCATATTAGGTGCCAGGGAAACTATATTTTTAAAGCCGTTGATATAATAATTCTTATTAAGAAGAATAATAGGTATCACCAGCAGTAATTGGGTAAATGCAAAGGAAAGGGCATTTTCCGGCCCATCAAAACACATCCTTATTAATTCCGGTGCTTCGATGCCCAACGCACCGTATATCATCTGGTGCATGGCAACATAAAGCTCAATGAGCAGCAGCCCCAGGGACCAAAGCAGCTTCTTGCGCCTGGTTTTCATTTCCTGCATGGCATCATCCTCAACAGCTGTTACTTTATTGCCACCATGCAGGGCAGCACCGTATCCTGCACCTTCAATACCACTTATTATTTCCCGGCTGCTTAGTGTATCACCATCGTATACCACCTGCATTGAATTTGTAAGCAGATTGACAGCAACCTCATCAACCCCCGCCATATTTCTTACGGTTTTTTCTACCCTGGCAGAACAGGCTGAACATGTCATCCCGGTAATATCATATTTTTCTTTTACCATACAAATAACCCCGTCATAATATTAATAATTATTATCATCTTTTTCTAAACCGTATAGTATATTAAATTTTGTCATATGTCAATAATGCAAAATATATTTTGCAGATATATTATAAAATTACAAAAACCCCCTGCACCATATGCAGGGGGATTATATCCTGGTGCTGACAGCCAGAATCGAACTGGCGACCTTCGGGTTACGAATCCGATGCACTACCAACTGTGCTATGTCAGCGACACTATTACATTATAAAATATATGTCTACTGGTTTCAATGGAATTATCAGAAATTTTCCAGCCGTTTTTTTGTCGGTTCATTAACCTCACTGACTTTTAATTCCTCAAGTGCCTTAATTATACCATCTGTCCACTGGAAATCTGACTTTTGCCATGCCTCCAAAAGATTTAACGCAATATTCCTTGTCCCTATAACCGGCGACAGAAGGCCTGCACAAATCAGCCTGTCACCCTTGCCGGGTACTGATTGCAGGCTTTGCATCACATAAGAAAGAATCCCATGTTCCACAAACTGACCATCATTGCCCAATTCATTTTCGGGACCGGTTGCCATATCCTCAAGAGGTAATACCCTTTCAAACATTTCTATTATCTCATCCGTATATTTCTTTTCCGGTAACAGCAAATCAATTAAATCGTATTTTTCACGCCAATTATTCCGTAATGTATTAATGGCCCGCTCAACATAATCAAGCCCCAGGGATTTGCCCAAATAAAAGCCCTCACCTGCATCCATGGAAGCATTGACACAATCAGTACATCTCACAGACTGAAGAATTCCCGTCGCCAACCGAATCAGGTCCTCCTTGTTATCAAGGTTGGATTTGCATAAAAAATCACGCACATCAAAAATAACATTATATTCTTCCAACGCATCCGCCCATTGATCAGCCAGAACAAGATATGCCTGCAGCAACTCTCCCGTTTTTTTATATCGGTTTAGTCCCGGTACCGGATTATCCTCCAGCGATGCCCCAATAAGCTTGCCAGCCAAACTGAAATCTTCTTTTTTTACCGCAGCATCTGTTAAAACCTCCAGCAGCTTTCCCCGCTTAATGGCTACAATTGCCGAGTATTCCGGCATAATCTCGTTTCTCCAGCCATCGGTCAACAGCCACCTGGACATCTCCTGATTCTCCGGTTTCAACATACTGACAGCATGAATCCTTCCCCAGCCTTTTACCCGTTTTGCAACGGAATAAATCAGCTCATTGCTGTTATCAAAGGTTGCCAAAAGGAAAAGACAAAAAAGCGTCAATTCATCTGATGCAGCCAAAACCAACAAAATATCCCTAAGCTCCTCCTCAAGCTCCTGGTCCAGCAGTTCAAGGACTGTAATAGCAAATTTAACTGATTCTACATCCTGGCTCTGCACCAGAAGAGTTCTGGAAAATTGTCCAAGGGCTTCAGGTGACAGCTTTTCCGGATGATCAAAAACCCAATCCTGCAACGCATCCATTACCGGAAGCATCATCCCGCCCCCCTGAAAATGGGTTATCAAGGCATTGGCTGCGTCATTAAACCGTTCCTTGGAAGCCAGCTCCAGCACCAAGGTCAGTCCGCTTATATCCGGATTCTCTGTCGGTCCCATATGATAACGCACCGTACCATCAATTGCCCCATCTGCAAAACGCAGTCCCTGCTCCGGCAGCTGCCGTAATATGAAACCGTCCGGCAATGTACCATCAGGCAGCAATGCCTCTTTTATTCTGTTATATATAGATAAATCCCCCGACATATTCATCCCCCATAAAGACCTAAACGGATCAGTAGCTACTCACCTTTTGTCCGCTTCAGTTTAAAACGGTAACCTATATACAAAATACACAGCCAGATTGGCAATGCAATAACCGCCAACCGCATATCCGGAATTTGGGTCATCATAACAATTACACCGACCAGGAAAAACAAGCAAACATAATTGGCTGCAGGATAAAACAGTGACCTGAATTTTGACTGAACACCATGTTTCCGGCAATAGTTACGGAACTTCATATGTGTAACGGTAATACAAACCCAGTTAATGACCGCGGAAATTACCACCACTGCAAACAAATACATGAAAATCTGACTAGGAAACAGATAATTCATCAGCACTATAATCAATGTCATACAGGATGAGACCAATGTGCCCACCACCGGCACCCCGCGTGAGGAAAGGTGCATAAACATCTTTGGGGCATCCCCCTTTTCAGCTAAGCCATACAGCATGCGGGCATTACTGTAAATAGCAGAATTATACACCGATACCGCAGCACTCAATACAACAAAGTTAAGAATGTGTGCAGCCGCAGGAATACCAACATTATCAAAAATCTGAACAAAAGGACTGGATTCCATCCCCACCTGATTCCATGGCCACAGGCACATAAGTACAAACATCGTCCCTACATAGAATATAAGTATACGCCATATAACCTGATTTATAGCTTTTGGTATGGAATGATCAGGATTTTCAGCCTCACCTGCTGTGATGCCAATAAGCTCTATGCCACCATAGGAAAACATAACAACAACACAGGCCATGGCCAAGCCCCATACACCATTAGGCATAAAGCCGCCATAATTCCAAAGATTACTGATATTGGCAGGATATCCCAACGGATTACTGATTATAAGGTACGCTCCCAAAATAATCATGCTCAGGATTGCCACTACCTTCACAAAGGCCATCCAAAATTCAGTTTCCCCATACGCTCGTACATTAACAAGGTTAATTGCCGTGATTACAATGAGGCAGATAAGGGCTGATAGCCATTGTGGCACATCCGGCCACCAATAATTTACATATATGCCTACAGCAGTGATTTCTGCCATACTGACCATAATATAACAGTACCAATAATTCCATCCGGCCATAAACCCGGGGAAGTGTCCCCAATATTTTGAGGCATAATAGCTGAAGGACCCCGGCACAGGCTCGTACACTGACATCTCCCCCAGCATTCTCATAATAAAGTAAATCACTATACCGCTGATTAAGTATGCCAACATAACCGACGGACCAGTCAGCGCAATAGTTGAGGCAGATCCATAAAACAGCCCTGTACCGATAGCACTCCCCAATGCCATCATCTGCAGATGCCTGTTTTTTAATCCCCGTTTGAGATTTTTTCTTTCCATAAACCCCACTCCTATTTATAAATCATTATTAATATCCACTTCACCGGCTAAGACATTTTACCCATTACCTTTCTAATTTGTTGTGGATAATGTTAGTAAGTTATGCACAAAATCATGATTTTTGTGCATAACTCAGTGGATAACTGAAATTTCAAGCCTTATTTTTCCAAGTTTTCACCAATATGCTGTGGATAAAGTCGCAACGGTTCAATACCAGTCCCTGAGGCCTGGTTTCCCCTTACACGGCAGACAATATTATTGATATTAGGATAAACACGGCAAGTAACATTATAACATATTTAATTCCTTAATAAAATAATTCTTGCTGACAACAACCTACTGTGCTTTAATAAGGTTTGAGGTGAACTATATGTCTGAAGAAAATAATCAGCAATTAATCGACATGGCCCACGGGCTTCAGGAAGATATCAAGATGCAGCTTTTGGAAATGGTACAACAGGGTACTGACCCATTCGATATAATATACGAATTTGCCAATTATCTGGAGAAGGTTTCCGCTGAACGCGGCTACGCACAACATATAATTGATAATATCCATACTGTCTACGGTATTGCCCTGGGGCAAAAAAAACCATTGGCCGATGAAATCAAAGATTTGGAAGACAGAGCCAAAAGAATCCAGGACTCCCTGGACAGCAATAAATTTTCAGCAGAAGAAAATGCCCGCATGGATTTTGCCATTAAAGCCCATAACAGGAAAATCCAACAGCTCACGCAATTATTAAATAAATAAACGCAAAAATCCCCTTTCTCTCTTTATTGAGAAAGGGGATTTATTTCCATATGATTAGAATAGCCTAACAAATTCTTCCACACTGATAGGCATGGAATAATAATATCCCTGAGCCCAATCACACCCTATGGACTTTAACATATCCACCTGTTCCTTGGTCTCTACTCCTTCGGCAATAGTCGGCAGGTTGAGCTTCTTTGCCATCTGTACTACAGAAGACAAAATGATCGTTCCCCGTCCTGTCAGCTCTGTAGACTGAAGGAAACCCATATCAATTTTTAATACGTCAATATGTATATCCTTGAGCATATTAAGAGACGAATAGCCACTGCCAAAATCATCCATCAAGATACAAAAGCCTGCCTCTTGCAGTTTTTCAACCACTGTCATGATCATTTGCGGATCATCAGTATAGGCGGATTCAGTTATCTCCAGTTCAAGCAACCGTCTTGGTATCTTGTATTTGTTCACCAGCCCCACCAAAACATCTGTTAACTCAGGATCATATAAGTCAATTCTCGAAACATTGACGGACACCGGTTTTACATCCTTGCCCTCATCAATCCATTGTCGAATCAGCTGACATACTTTCTCCCACATGAATTTATCAATATCATATATGGAACCATTTTTTTCAAAGACCGATATAAACTGGCTAGGCGGAATCATTTCCCCGTCCTTGGTCGTCCATCTGATGAGCGCTTCAGAACCTATTATGGATTCACCAGCCAATTCATATTTCGGCTGGAATGCCAGCACGAACTCATTATTGGCAAATGCACCCTCCAGGTCATTGATAATCTTTTGCTCCATCAGCATCTTGTCACGCATTTTCTCTTCGTATACGCAATACCTTACCCTACGGGTTTTACTTACCTGATTCAACGCAATGTTAGCCCGTTCAATCATTGTACTGACAGGAATATTTCTGTCATCAACCTTATACAGGCCAAAGCTGAGTACCGTATGATGATTAATTTCAAAGCTATTGGCCACCACCTGCAGGGTGTAGATCATGTGCTCTGCAGCTCCGGCTCCTGATTCGAAGCAAACAACAAAGTTGTCAGCGTATAGTCTGGCGGCCTGGCACAGCTTTAAATCGATACTCTTCAAAAATCTGGCAATATAGTTAAGGAGCTTATCGCCCTCGGCTTCACCAAAAACCTCATTTATCACCTTAAATCGTTCTATATTAATACGCAAAATCACGAAGGACTTATCAGGATAATCTATCAGCATATCCGCAGTGCGATTACAAAAAGCCTCGCGATTCAACAAGCCGGTAAAGCTGTCATATGCAGCAAGGTATTCATAATCATCCTTGGCAGCAGACGTAATCATTTCATAATTACGTTCCCTGTCATAATCCTTGGAAACATTAATTCCTATAACGGAAAAGCCCTCCGGTGTTTTCCTGTACATGATATTAATGTCCAACAGCAATACCTTTTTCTGCTGTCTGCTGGTCAATATTACATGAGACTCAATGGCAATATATTCCTCATCGTTGAATTGTCCGCTGCGGATTTTATTTATGTTACAAGGAGCCAATCTATCATAGCCATCCTGAAGCATGCGTCTGACTTCCCGCTTCCCCTGGCTATAGAAATGCCCCATAGGAGTAAAGCCAGTCACATTGAAATCCAATACTTCCAATATGCGCTCTGTTACACCCTCAGCAAAAAATTCTTCAACCAAATTTTCAGTTATATTTTTAAGTTCATCTATTTTGACCACTAATCCCATAAAGAGCTCCTTCATCGCGCAATGCATTCTGATTTTATTTTAACGCAAAAACAGGTTTATAGCAATATTGCATATTTTAAGAGAACATAGAAAACGGGGAATAGTAATAGCCGTTGTTGCCGTTACTATTCCCCGCTTTCTATTGCTTCATCTCTCCAATGAAAACAATTTCCGGATTTAATCTAATATATACACATCTACAGTACCACGGCCAAAATTAATAGCCTCCCTATAGGTGTTCATGCACAAATCTATCCTATTGCCATTAATTGCTCCGCCGGTATCAGCTGCTACAGCCACACCATAACCTGGAATATATACCTTCGATCCCAAAGGTATTACCCTTGGATCAACTGCAACCACACCATGCTGTGCCACAACTCCGGTAGCTGTAATCCCTGAACCGTTACCATCACTTGGAATATATGCCGTAGCCTCCATCTCCATGTGAGCACTATATGGCATATTTCCCTGATTGGTATCTACAGTCTTTTTTGCGGGGATACTGACTGGTGCCACATCCGATACACGAATATGCATATCAGCCACAACGCCCATATCACCACGCTTATCAACCTGATATCGATTACCCACATATCCCAGTTCAGCCATTATCTCTCCTACAGTGGCCTTTGCAGTAAGCAGTTCTTCCTGCTTACCCTGGTATTCTATAAAAACTGGTACAGCACGCCTGATATCGATAACCATATCACCGTTATCCCCGGCTGTAATCTTATACTCATCCTTCTCGTTTTTGGTCACACCTGCCTGAACAAGTATGTTATCAACAACACTATATGGCGTATTCATTTCAATAGTCTGACCATCAACTGATATTGTTACATGCTTGTGCGGTATGAATCCTGTCATCATCAACATCACAAACATCATGCCAATGCAAATCGGAAACCGGATATCCCGGATACATCGGACATATAACTTTTTAAAAGTCATTAAATTCCCCCTTTGTCAAAAACATGTTTATGAGTATATCAGCAAACTGGAAAAATGTCAAATTTTCAAATAGGTTACATCCACTTTAGCCTTAAAAACCCTCTATTTTAAGGGTTTATGGCAATAAAAAACGGCTGAAAATGACAGCCGTCTCCCACTTTAAAAATATTAACCTATACAGCATTCAGCTTTCTATACAACGCCCTGGCATTGGCTGTTGTCTTTTCTGCAACAGTTTCAAAACTAAGGCCCTTTAATTCAGCTAATTTTTCAGCAACAAATTTCACAAAAGCCGGCTCATTTCGTTTGCCACGCATGGGAACCGGTGCCATATACGGACAATCTGTCTCCACCAATATCCTGTCCAAGGGAAATTCCTTGACAATTTCAGGCAATTTTGCAGCATTTTTAAAGGTCAATGGACCATCTACGCCAATATACCAGTCCAACTTCAGAAGTTCACGGGCCATTTCCATGCTCCCTGAAAAGCAATGCATCACACCCTGTACGCCTTTCCCTTCATTCTTTATAATTTCCAAAGTATCCCTGTGCGCCTCCCGGTTATGTACACATACCGGCAAATTTAGTTGTTTTGCTATTGCCAACTGCTGGACAAAAATCCTTTTTTGCAGCGCTCTTTTTTCCTGATCCTTTTCCCAATAATAATCCAGGCCTATTTCACCTATACATACCACTTTATTATTTTTTGACATTTTTATAATGCTGTCAAAATCGTCATCATGCATGTCATAGGCTTCTTCAGGATGAACCCCAATCCCGGCATAGCAGATTTTATATTCACTGGCCAGTGATACACAGGCCTTTGACGACTGCATTGTATCCCCCATATTAATAATTCCAACCAATCCGTTTCCCATGGCATTGGTAATTATTTTTTCCTTATCCTGGGCAAATTTTTCATCAGTAAGATGTGCATGAGTATCAATTAATACATTTTCTTTCATTATAAATATGCTCCACTAATTAAAAAATTTAACTTACATCATTCTTAAATAATTAAAGGGCTGCTACATAAATGCAACAACCCCATAAGCTTTCAGATATTCCGGCACCCTCATTTAATACTGAAAAATCACTTAACAATACTACCTATTGGCATATCAACTGTTACGACCTCCAGCGCATCATCCTTGGATGCCGCCAAAATCATCCCCTGGGATTCAACCCCACGGAGTTTTGCAGGTTTCAGATTCATAACCAGGATTACCTTTTTGCCTATAAGCTGATCTGCTGTATAGTATTGGGCAATCCCTGACACTACCTGTCTTTTTTCCGTACCGGTGTCAACTGTGAGCTTCAGTAGCTTATCTGCTTTAGGAACAGGCTCAACACCTGTAATTTCCACCACCTGCAGCTTAATCTTTGAAAAATCATCAATAGTGATAAGGTTATCTCCTGCGTTTTTATCTGCCTCATCACCGGACTTATTCTTCTTGTTTGCAGTATTCTTTTTAGGCTCCTGAACAACATCCTCTTTAGCCAGCTCAATGCGTGGGAATAGTTGTTCCGGCTTGCCAATATGTATGCCAACAGGAGTATTTCCCCATTTTCTGACAGAATCAAGCCGCACCTCACTGAAATCTTCAGGCAGATTTAGCTGCTGCCATATTTTCCCGGCAGTAACCGGCATAAACGGAGAAACAAGCACACTTACAATTCTCATTGCCTCAACCAAATTATACATTACATTGGCCAATTCCTGCTTTTTATCAGGATCCTTGGCCAAGGTCCATGGTGCCGTTTCATCAATATATTTATTGGCCCTACTTATAAAGGACCAGACCGCCTTAATTGCATCACTGATTTTCATGGTTCCCATGCCGTCATCAAAGGCCTTTACGGCAGCCATGGCTTCAGCAATCAGGGAATCGTCTATTTCAGAGCTGCCCTTGGCCGCCAAGACTTCTCCCTCTTGAAACTTGCCAACCATGTTCAGTGTTCTATGGAGTAAGTTCCCCAAATCGTTGGCCAGATCTGAATTGATGCGCTGTACCAAAGCCAATTCAGAAAAATTACCATCCTGACCTAGGTTAATCTCACGCAGGAGGAAATAGCGGATTGCATCCGGTCCATATTTTTCAATGAGTTCAATAGGATCTATAACATTTCCCAGTGACTTGGACATTTTTGTCCCATCCACCACCAGCCAGCCATGACCATAAATCTGCTTAGGCAAAGGAAGATCCAGGGCCATTAATATACAAGGCCATATAATGGAATGAAACCTCACAATTTCCTTGCCTACCAAGTGGATATCTGCCGGCCAGAATTTCTTAAACTTCTCCGGATCATCCAAAAAACCAATTGGAGTCAAATAATTGGTAAGGGCATCAAACCATACATATATAACATGCTTTTCATCAATAGGCACAGGTATGCCCCAATCAAAGGAAGTACGGGAAATACAGAGATCCTCCAGTCCCTGCTTGATGAAATTAATCATCTCATTACGACGGGAAACCGGCTGAATAAAGTCAGGATTCTCTTCTATATATTTTAATATTCTGTCCGCATACTTGGACATCTTGAAAAAGTATGCTTCTTCTGACACTTCCTTAACCGGGCGGCCACAATCCGGGCAACAGCCATTTTCATCCAACTGCAGCTCAGTCCAAAAGCTCTCACATGGAGTGCAGTACAAGCCCTTGTAAGAGCCCTTATAAATATCGCCCTTATCATAAACCCGGCGGAAAATTTCCTGCACAACCTTTTCATGGCGTGGCTGCGTGGTACGAAGGAAATCATCATTGGAAATGTTAAGCAGCTTCCACAGATTCTGAAATTCAGCCACGATCTTATCTGTATATTCAATCGGTTTTATTCCGGCAGCTTCTGCTTTCTCCTGAATCTTTTGGCCATGCTCATCACTGCCGGTCAAAAAAAACACATCATCGCCGGCCAGGCGATGGTAGCGTGCCACCGCATCAGCAATAGTTGTACAATATGCGTGTCCTATGTGCAGCTTGGCACTCGGATAATATATCGGTGTGGTGATATAAAAGCTCTTATTACTCACAAAAATTTTCCTCCTAAATATATATGATACAATCTTACCCTACATGCAGCATGGTGAAACTGTCCCTTTGAATTCAGTTGACAATAATAAACCGCCTCATAAAAAGGTCAAGATTCAACAGTCTGTACGGCTCCAGCTTAACAGATTCCATGTCATTTTAACATCGACTGATAAACATCCCGACGACTGATTCCCAACCGTTTTGCAGTCTCCCGCATGGCTTCCTTGCGGGGCATGCCCTCCTGTTCCAATTTTGAGACCATCTCCCCGGGAGAAATGTCCGCCTCAGTCTCATATTCAGCAGACACTTCTCCATTAAAGCCTTCTATTATAATCACAAACTCCCCCTTCGGAGAATTAAGCTCATAATATTCCAGCATATCCCCCAAGCTGCCGCGCCTGAATTCTTCAAATTTCTTTGTAAGCTCACGGGCAACTGCAGCTTTTCTGTCAGGCCCCAGTATACTCACCAGGTCCTTAAGAGTTGACTTCAAATGATGCGGTGCCTCATACAAAATAACCGTTTCCTTTTTTTCTTTAATATAAGCCAGTAATTCCCGACGCTTTTTCACGGTTTTGGGTAAAAATCCATAAAAAGAAAATGCCGTTGTATCCAAGCCCGAACAAATCAGTGCCGATAAGGCTGCATTGGCTCCAGGCAGTGGACTTACCGGTATTCCTGCATCGATAGCCAACTTAGCCAAATGTGCTCCCGGATCAGAGATTCCCGGTAATCCGGCATCACTTATGCATACTATGGTAGCACCGGAAAGCAGCTTTTCAACCAGCTCAGGACCTTTTTCCAGCTTGTTGTGTTCATGATAACTGGTGAGCGGTGTATGAATATCAAAATGCGCCATCAATTTCCTTGAATGTCTGGTATCCTCAGCAGCAATCAAATCTGCCTCTCCCAATAATCGCACTGCTCTGTATGTCATATCCTCCAGGTTGCCAATAGGCGTCCCTGCAAGATACAGCATGCCTTTCTCTCTAATTTCATTTGCCATACATAAAATTCCTTTTTACCACTGTTGCGGGCCCCTTTATTCCTAATATGTGCCACAAGCTGTTCTGACAAAAATAAAGCAACAGTGAAAAATACCATAATCGTATTTTACCACTGTTACCGAAAAAATACAGACCTATAACACCATTTTCCCAAATTTTCTGCAAAACAGGAAATATTGTTATCAGCGTTTTAACCAAAATACTAACTTCATATCCCACAGGATGCTTTACCATCCCTTGACAGGTTATATATGCTGAGTACCTCATCGGTATAAGTCCCATCCTCACGATGGATAATTAATGGCACTTCCGCCTTCATGCCTCCTGAAGCCCCACCAACAACTCCTTCTACCAGCAACAGGTTTGATGGCTTTGATGGCTTGGGCTGTACAAGCTGCAGGCGCTTGATTTCTATCTGGTTTTCATGCATGGCCACGACAATCTCCCCTAACCGCTCAGGAAGGTGAACCATGGCAAACCTGCCCCTGAACTTAAGCAGGTATCTGGCCGCCCGCACCACATCCTTCAAGGTAGCTGTCAACTCATGACGGGCACTGGCAACCCCTTTCAGGGCACTTAATGTCCCATCAGCAACAGGCCGATACGGAGGATTCGCTATAACACAATCAAAGCACTCGGCAGGATAAATATCCCGGATATTCCTATAATCACCTGATTTAATGGTAATTTTTCCCTGAAGCTGATTCAAAGTCACATTGCGTCTGGCTAAATCCACCATAACCGGATTTAACTCTATCCCATGTATTTCCCTGACTTTATCCGCTATAAGCAGTGGCATGACACCTGTCCCCGTCCCCAGATCCATCACCCGCCAATTGGCGTGATATTGTGGATAGTGTGCCAGCAGCACTGCATCAATGGAAAAACAGAACTCCTTGGTGTTCTGAATAATCTTTCTGCCTCTCAGCAACAGATCATCAATTCGTTCATTTTCCCCCAGCGCAATGTCTTCCTCCGCTATTTGCAATGTGCTTGTATCAGATATCATCTTCGTCCTTTTCTATAACATCCTCCCAGGATGCCACAATGGTCTTGCTGTTATCCAAAAGAATAGTTGCACTGCGGCGTTGCTGATTGATATTGATGACCTTTCCCTCTCCTTCAGCAGTAATTACCTTACTGCCCTGAGTTGGCGGTTTGATCTTCACACGCTTGTGCTGTTTGCCACAATAGCAGTCATTTTCATATTTCAGGCAGCACATCAGCCTGCCACAAATTCCGGATATCTTAGTAGGATTTAATGATAAATTCTGCTCCTTGGCCATTCTAATGGAGACCGGTTCAAATTCCCCCAGAAATGTATTACAGCAAAGAGGTCTGCCGCAGCAGCCAATTCCTCCCATCAGCTTTGCCTCGTCCCTGACACCTATCTGCCTCAGCTCAATACGGGTGCGGAACACTGCGGCCAAATCCTTTACCAGCTCCCTGAAATCAATACGGCCATCTGCTGTAAAATAGAAGATAATCTTATTTACATCAAAGGTGTATTCCACCTGAACCAATTTCATTGGCAAATCATGGGCCTTGATTTTCTCCTCACAAATATCAAAGGCTTCCTTTTCCTTGGCCGTATTCTCCAAAACCTTCTTTTTATCCGCTTCAGTGGCCTTACGGAGAACCTCCTTCAATGGCAGCACCACATCACTGTCAGGCACCTCCCGGGGGCCTATAACCGCTGAGCCGAATTCTATCCCCCTCGCGGTCTCCACAATAACATCATCATCTTGTTGAATGTCCATATTACCTGGACTGAAGTAATATATTTTCCCTGCCCGCTTAAAACGGACGCCAACTACTGTTTGCACTTTAATCCTCCACTATATCCTTTACTCTTACAATAAAGCTCTCCGCCAAAAGGCGGTTGTTCACACTGTATCGAAGCCTTCCCTGATATTCCCTGGCCAGCTTTAAAATAGCCAGCAATTTTCTCTGGGACAAGCCTCCGGCCAGATTCCCCAAACGCCCCATATCCATCTGGTTGTACAGAATAATATCACTGCCACTGTATAATACCAGCTGATCTCGTAATAGCATGATAAAAAAACCAAACCATTGCTGAAGCTGTCCTTTATCCTTTTCCCCCAGCTCCCGGCCAAGCATCCACGCCAGTTCCATGTCCACCACGGACTGGGCACAGGCTGTGAAAAACTTCATGGCACTATTATGTAGGCTGCTTCCTTCCTCATCATTGAGCAACAGGCCCTGGCCAACACTGCCATCCGCAAACCCTGCAAGATATGACGCCTGTTTGTCATCAATTCCTTTTTGGACAAGTACCTTGACCACATCCTGGCTTTCCAGACCGCCAAAATCCTCCCGCATACACCGGGAAATAATGGTGGTAAGCATGGCCATAACCGAATTGGTAATCAAAATAAAATATATCTGTCCACCAGGCTCCTCAATGGTTTTCAGCAGACAATTTGCTGCCGCATCATTCATGGTTTGGGCATCATCAATAATGACCACACGCTGCTTTGACACCACAGGCATCCTGGATATTTTCTCCTGCATCTCGCGAATTGCCTCAATTTTTATCAGCTCAGAACCTTTTTTTACTTCAGGCTGTACCTGAAAGAAATCAGGATGAATATCTGCCATCAGAGCCTTGCAGGAAGGACACTCCCCACAGGCAGTTCCCGCAATAGGATTATGACACAGTATTGCTGCGGCCATGGATTCTGCCACCAGTCTTTTGCCAATTCCCTGAATACCACAAAAAAGCATGGAATGTGGCACCCTGTCCTCACTGCAAAGGAGCTTGAGCCTGTCAATATTTCTTTCATGACCAATGATATTTTTCCAAAATATATTCATTACATATACAAATCCACCAGCATGCCACGAATTGCATCATGGCTGGCTACTACATCAAGCTGTTCTGCCTGTCCCAAACGAATTTTTTCCGCCATGCTTTCCAATTCTGTATCAATTTTCCGCACAGTGGTATATACCTTTTGCCGCCCCATACGATCCCAGCCGGACTGTGTACTTACATCATAAAGCTGACTAACCACAGAGCTCACAAAATTTTTAATCAGACTTCTGTATTCCCTGAGCTCATCGTATGTCGGCGTCTTGGTAAGGCGTGCTCCCTGTTCATCAATTTGATCAAGCAGCCTCTGCAGCTGTTCATGCGATGCACTGCTCCGCTGATCTGCCAATTCTGAGGAAAAATCAGATTCCATAGCATTAGTACGCCGATTGGCATCATGCCCCATAGACGGTAAATTTTGCCGCGTACCCAACCCTTCTATTTTCATATTAATCACCTATTATCCCTACATTAGAAAATAGCCCACTTCAAGCAATTATATACTTATACACTATTATAATTATTTTGGTCAGAAATATCAATATTGTTAGGACACACACTACTTCCGAAGCCCTGCCACCTGCCAATAAAGCAAAAATACCCCCAGGGCAAAGCAACCGCTTCACCTTGGAGGTATTAATTGTAAATATGTGCTTACATTACTTAAAGACTATCATCTTGGCCCCAAAGATATCATCCATGGAGGTAATCAGCTTCACCACATCAGCAGGTACATCCCTGTCCAAGGTGAGAATCATCAGATTTGTGCCCTCCTCATTGGTATTGGACACCTGCATCCCGGAAATATTAACACCGGCAGCACCCATAATCGAACCAACCTGTCCGATAACACCCGGACGATTGATGTGAGGGCACAGCAGAATGCAATCACGAGGTGCCAAATCCACATGATTATCATTGATTTTAACAATACGGCCCTTATCGCCAAACAGGGTTCCCTGAACACTGACCTTTTTATCCTTGCCGGCAGTTGCAGTAACAGTTATTACATTGGCAAAACGCTCCGTATCCTTATCCTTGACCTCACTGATCTTAATATTACGGGCTTTGGCCAAGCCTGGAGCATTAACATAATTAACACTGTCATCCATCTCGGCATTCAGCATACCCTTTATAACAGCAGTAGTAATCATTTTGGTATTTACATCAGCAATATCGCCATTATAGGCTACCTCAAGCTTTTTAACAGCTCCATCTGACAAGGCACGCACTGCACAACCCAGTCTTTCTGCCAGGTCGAAATATGGTGCTATCACATTCATCACCTGCTTGGAAACAGGTGCCATATTTACAGCCGTCATAACCGGTTCACCGTTAAGAGCAGCCTTGATGCCCTGAGCTACATCCACAGCCACACCAATCTGAGCTTCTACCGTGGAAGCCCCCAGATGAGGTGTAACATAGATGCCCTTAACCCCTAACAGAGGATGATCCGCAGGAATCGGTTCACTGGTAAACACATCTATGGCGGCACCGGCCACCTGGCCATCCAAAACGGCTTCACGCAAATCCTCTTCCACGATTATGCCACCACGGGCACAATTGATCAGGCGAACCCCTTTCTTCATTTTATACATAGCTTCCTTGTCTATCATACCCCGGGTAGCATCTGTGAGAGGCATATGTACAGTTATGAAGTCCGACTTGGTAATAACATCCTCCAGGCTGCCAACCTGCACCCCAATATCCTTAGCATGCTCCTCATTGATATATGGATCATAAGCTATTACCTTCATCTCGAAGCCTAATGCGCGTTTTGCAACGCCACTGCCAATCCGCCCCATGCCGATGACACCAAGTGTTTTGTCCTTCAGCTCCACACCGGTATACTGTTTGCGGTTCCACTCACCTTTTTGTAGGGTTTCATTGGCAACAGGTATGTTTCTGGCCATGGACAACATCATGGCAAAAGAATGCTCTGTAGCAGCATTTGTGTTACCACCAGGTGAATTTATGACAATAATACCCTTGTCAGTGGCAGCGGCTACATCGATATTGTCAACACCGACTCCTGCCCTGCCTATTATCTTTAGTTTGGTGGCAGCTTTGATAACCTCAGCAGTAACCTTGGATGCAGACCGGACAATGAGGGCATCAAAATCAGGTATTATTTCCAGCAGCTCCTCCGCCGGGAGCTTGTCCTTGATTACACACTCAAAATCGTCCTTTAAAATATCTACGGCCATCTGTGAAACACCATCTGCAATTAAAACCTTCATTGTCCAGCCTCCTATTTATTAATAAAATATACACAACTTCTCTAAACCTTATCAGTGTAAATATCAAGAAAGAGCTTTGTGCTGCAAACATGTATTCAATAGGTGCACCACGCGACAGTTCCTGCCTTCCGACAGGCAGCTCTGCACTCACACTATGCATCACACCTGTTTTCCTTAAATGCTGCCGACACCCATGCTGGCAAAAAAAGCTCCGTCCCTATTGGGACGAAGCTCATATCTCCGTGGTGCCACCCAGCTCATGCTCACGCATACTCTTTTAGCTATATCGGGCTTGCCCGCCTGATTCATCACCAGGTACTCCGAGGTGGAACACTCATAACCCGTACCGGCTTTCACCTGCTGCCGGCTCTCTGTGACGCGTATCTAAGCTGATTCCTCATCATCGCAATAATATTCATCTGATACGAAAATATTATAAAATATACATTATCAAAAATCAAGTGTATTTCCAAAAAATACTTTTGTAACACCATCACTTACAGTCTTGACGGTTTTATTCCTGATGATGTAAAATATTTATTAAACATTTTATAACGCCATTGTTCAAATTTTTCTTCTTTAGAAGAAAAATCTTCCAATTAGCGTTTCAACGAGCTGGGAGATATGCTCGCCAGCTGTTGTAGTTTGTTTTCCCCCACCTAAAGAGGAAGGGGACATCTTAAAGCTC